>DXAQ01000054.1 GCA_019116905.1 Candidatus Mucispirillum faecigallinarum
ACGACTGCTTAATGTGTTGCAATCGTTTTTAGATTTTACATTTATCTTAAAAATTATATTTTTTTATTTACAAATTAATATTTTTAGTGCAATATCTACTTTAAAATTTAATTTTTGAGGTATATGTTAATGAGCATTGCAAATATATTAAAAACAAGAAAGCCTTCTATATCGTTTGAGTTTTTTCCGCCAAAAACTTTAGCTATTGAAAAAGTGCTTTTTGAAACAATAGACTCATTACAGGAAGAAAATGCAGATTTTTCTTCTGTTACTTTTGGAGCAGGCGGCTCAACAGCAGATAAAACTTTTGACTGGATAAATTATATTAAAGATACATGTAAATATGAAACAATGATGCACATAACATGTGTTGGTTTTGATAAAGTTACATTAGATAATATTTTAGAAAAACTTGAAAATGCAGGTATAGAAAATGTGCTTGCACTTCGCGGTGATATTCCAAAGGGCAGCGACTTAAAACAGGGCGATTTTAAATACGCATCAGATTTAGTAAGCTATATAGCTGGTCGCGGCAATTTCTGCATAGGGGTTGCAGGCTATCCTGAAAAACACCCAGAATCTCCAAGTTTTGAAAAAGATATAGAGATGCTTAAATATAAAGTTGATATGGGTGCATCATTTATTATTACCCAGTTATTTTTTGATAACGAATACTTTTACAGATTTAGAGAGCGTGCTGAAAAAGCAGGAATAAATGTGCCAATTGTGGCAGGTATTATGCCTATTGTTAATTTTTCGCAGATAGAAAGGTTTAAAGTAATGTGTTCAAGCCATATTCCTGAAAACCTTATAAAATCTATGGAAGGCAAAAGCGAAGAAGATATTGCATCAATCGGTATAGATTATGCCGTTAAACAGTGCGAAGATTTAGTAAAAAATCAGGTAGCAGGTCTGCATTTCTATACTTTAAACAGGTCCATGGCCACAAAAAGAATATTAGATAATCTTCATTTTTTACCATAAATTAATAAAGTAAATTAAAAAAATAAGGGGCTTATATTTAAGCCCCATTTTTATTGATTAATCATTCTTCTTAGATTTATTATAAATATAATAATTACTATACCTGTAATTATCATGCCTATGCCTAGCACAAGGCTTATATATACTGATACAATTTTTGGAACGGCAGCAATTAAAAGTGCAATAAGTATACCTATGATACCGCCTGCCATTAAAGATTTCCAGGCATCATAATTTCTTTTTTTCCATTCAACAGCAGTTACTACAGCTGTAATACTTTTTAATGCTATCCAAAACCCAACAGCAAGTGGCAGAAAGTTTTCTAAAACTGACTGGCTGCTCATAAGCATTATACCTAAAATTATAGAAATACCACCTTCAATTAAGTAATAGACTGCACCTTTAAAATCACGCAGCCCCATATATAAAAATATATTTGTAATACCTGAAATAATCATTAATATACTAATAATAAGTGTAAAAGCAGCCATAGTGCCTGCAGGGTTCATAATGATTACAATACCTAATACAATCAAAAGAACTGAAAACACTAAACTAATTAAATAGCTTCCAGTATTCATTTATTTTCTCCTTAAAAATGGTATGAAAAACCAATAGTATATTTTAACTGCTGCATATCAAGGCTGTCAGATACACCAGTTACATTTAAGTTAAATTTAGGGTTTTGAGCATAAGTATATCTAAATTCAAAAAATGCACCCCACCTGCCGTCTTTTGTAAAAAGGTATTCTGCCCCTGCAAAAGCGTCAAACCCAAGTAACTGGCTTGATGTTGTAAAATCTCCATAAGATATGCCGTTATTTGTGCCGCCTGAAATATTAAATGTTGCAAAGTTGTAAGATACACCTATACCAATCCAGGCATTTACTATATTAGATGAAGTCATATAAGCAATATTAAAAGCAACAGGTGCCATGTGGGCTTTACCTTTAATACTTTGTTTTTTTGTGGTAAAGTCGCCGCCTATATAATCAGCACTAAGACCAATAGAGAAATTGCCCCAGAAATCATTTAATATATTATAGTAGACGAAACCACCGCCACCGGGAGCTAAATCTCCCCATTCACTAGATATTCTATCTGTTAAGTTGCCTGTTATGGCTACCATGCCATGTCTTTTTGCGTAGCCGTAGTTATATGGCTTATTTCTGTCATCTGCATAAGATATACTGCATGCAAATGATAATATAATTATTACTAACAGTATTTTTTTCATCTATATATTTAATCCTCTATTAAATCAGCAGGGTCAATAGGATAATCACCAGTAAAGCATGCGAAACAAAAGTTATTATCAATAAGCACTTTTTTCATGCCTTCAAGAGAAATATATCCCAGTGTATCTGCCCCTATAAATTTTCTAATTTCTTCCTGCGTATGGGTATTAGATATAAGCTCTTTTTTAGTAGGCGTATCTATTCCATAATAGCATGGGAAACTTGTTGGGGGAGCAGAAATTCTCATGTGTATTTCTTTTGCACCTGCATCACGTAAAAGTTTAACAATTTTTTTACTTGTAGTTCCGCGGACAATAGAATCATCTACAACCACAATACGTTTTCCATTTATAAGGTTTTTAACTGGGTTTAGTTTTATTCTAACGCCAAAATCACGAATATTTTGTGACGGCTCAATAAAAGTTCTGCCAACATAATGGTTTCTAATAATACCAAGCTCAAAAGGTATTTTACTTTCTTCTGAATAGCCTATTGTAGCAGTAATGCCGGAATCTGGCACTGGTATAACAATATCAGCATCCACTGGACATTCTTTTGCAAGCATTTTACCAAAGCCTTTACGTACTTCATAAACAGACTGGCCAAACATAAAAGAATCAGGCCTTGCAAAATATACATGTTCAAATACGCATGGGGCAGGGTTTTCTAATTTACCACCAGGGAAATATGATTTTACACCGCTTGCATCTACTACCACCATTTCACCAGGCTCAACTTCCCTGACAAAATGGGCATCTATTAAATCAAGTGCCACAGTTTCACTAACGAAAACGTAACCGTCTTTCATCATACCCATAGCAAGTGGGCGAACGCCGTGAGGGTCTCTCATAGCAATAAGTTTATTATCAGCCATAAATACCATTGAGTATGAACCAGTAATCTGTGTCATAACATTTGAAAGAGCTGTAATTAAATCTTCATTTTTTAATCTTTTAGCAAGAAGATGCATAATAGTTTCAGAATCTGTTCCTGTTGAAAAAATTGCACCGTCTTGAATAAGCTGTTTACGGATTTTAAAAGCATTAACTAAATTACCATTATAAGCTAATGCGCAGTCGCCAATAGGCAGTTCTGCTATAACAGGCTGCAGATTTCTTGCAGAAAATATACCGTCAGTAGGATATCTGTTATGACCTATTGCTATTTTGCCTGGAAGTTTTTTCAGACGTTTTTTAGTATAAACATCTGCTACTAAACCTTCTCTTTTTTCCGCATGTATATTATCGCCGTCATAAGCTGCGATACCAGTGCCCTGCTGGCCTCTGTGTTGTAAAGCATATAAACATAAGTAAACCAGGTTTGCAGCCTCATGGTTGCCGTAAACTCCAGCTATTGCACATTCATCATTAAATTTATCACTGCCTGCAATCATTATAACACCCTAATAATTATTTGATTAACTTTTATAACATAAGAGAATATAAAAGTCATTACTTTTATAAAAAATAATTGCTTTTTTTTATATTTAGTAGTAATTAAGTGAAAAACAAGTATTTAATACATTAAAAAAAATTATGGTATTCTATGGCATTTATAAAAAATAAAAAATTAGCTCTTACAATATTTTGTATAGTTGCCTTGTATTCTACATGGGGTGTAGTATATTTAAGTATTAAATTTGCCTTAGAATCATTTCCACCAGTTTTACTTTCAAGTATTAGGTATATGTCAGCAGGCTCTATATTTTTATTATGGACATTTTTTATTAAAAAAGACAGAATACTTCCTACAAAATCTCAGTTTACAACTATATTTTTTGCATCATTTATGATGATTGTTATAGGGGGCGCTTTTTTAAATATATCAGGTCTTTACATTAATTCTGGTACAATAGCACTTATTATGGGCTCAATACCTTTATGGATGGTAATTGTCAGCTGGCTTTTAGGTTATGATAAAAAGCCTTCATTATCTGTATTTATTGGCTTAATTGGTGGTTTTATTGGTGTTGGCGGGCTTGCAGTTTCAACTGGTATAACTGGCGGCTCAAATGCTGTGCTTGGTATTATTACGCTTTTTATTTCTATTGCCGGCTGGGTGGCAGGCTCTATTTATTTAAAACGTAGACATTCTGATATGAATGTTCTTAAAAGTCTTGGTTTTCAAATGTTAACAGGTGGTATAATAATGTTTTTTATATCTTTTGTTATTGGGGAGTGGTCAGGTTTTCATATATCAGAAGTAACATTAAAAGCATTTTTAAGTACTCTGCATTTAATATTTTTTGGCTCAATTGTAGGTTATACTTGTTATGTATGGCTTTTATATAATACACCTACCCATATTGCAATTTCTTATGCTTATGCAGAGCCAGTTGTTGCTGTAATGGTCGGTGCGCTTTTTGGTGGCGAAACTATTAACCATATTACTATATTAGCCTGTTTTTTTATTATTATTTCTGTATTTTTTGTAATAAGAGATAAAAAAGAAAAAAAATAAAAATAAAATTTTGAACTTATTGTTTTATGATATGTCTTTCAAGTATAAGAGGGATAAAATGAGTGATGCACAGGTTATTGAACAAGTTTTAGAAGGCGATAACAGCGCCTTTGAGATTTTAATATTGAAATATCAATCGCAGATATTTTATTCTGCTATGAATATAGTAAAAAATAAAGAGTATGCGGAAGATATTTGTCAGGATGCTTTTTTAAAAGCTTATGAAAAACTGGACACTTTGCAGGATAAAGAGCTTTTTTACCCATGGTTGAAACGTATAGCAGTTAATCTTGCTCTTAATCACTATGAAAGAGATAAAAGAATTGTGGATATTGAAGACGAAGAAAGTGATATAGATTATTTTGAAAGATTAACTACTGGCGAATGTCCTGAGGACCATATTATAAAAGATGAATTAAAAAAATATGTTAAGTTTTTTGTAGATGCATTGCCTGACAGGCTTCGTAACGTAATAATTTTACGTGAAGTAGAAGATTTAAGTTATGAAGAAATATCTGAAATGTTAAACATACCACTTGGAACTGTGCGAAGCAGGCTTTTTAATGCAAGGCAGATTATTAAAGAAAGACTTATTAAACAAGGTCTTACAGATGAAGCTTTTGCAGAAGCTAAATAACAGGAGCGTAATATGAAACAAGAATGTGTAGATATTAAACCTCTTTTATATGCTTATGTTGATAATGAGTTATCTAAAGAGCAGTGCAGTATTGTTACAAGCCATATAACTGAATGTGAAAGCTGTAAAGCTCATTTAGCATCTATGTATAAAGTGCGCGATATGGTAAAATCTGTATATGCACCAAAGGAAGAAATAGATTTATCTAAAAAAATTATGGCAAATATTAAGTTTAATAATAAATATGCAAAAAAACAGGCTGTATCTGATACAGTAAAAACTGAAACTGTAAAACAAAGCAGTAATAAAAAATCTGTTACAAATATAGTTGTAGGCAAACTTTTATATATTGCTGCTGTAGCTGCAGCTGTAGTATTTATTATCGGTGCAGCTGTTACTTATTTTGAAAAATCTAACCCAGTTTCAGTTGAAGTAGCAAACCAAACTTATGATAAATTTGAGGATTATGTTATTGAGCATTATACTAATTCATACACTGGTCCATCTGCTCAAGCATCAGTTATATCGGTTAATTTTGAGAAATGATTCGTATTATACTTTCCATAATATTGTTATTTTCAGCAGCAGGCAGTGTTTCTGCTGCTGAAAAAGCAGTAGTCTTTAAGTTTTTACATAAAGATAAATATGAAGTTTATGTGAATATGCAGGATGATTTTAGTGCAGATACATCTTTGCTTGGCTCTATATCACGGCAGCTTTTACGTGGCTTTTTTTCAATAGACAGAATACCTGTAAAGTATTATAATATTGAAAAAATGGATAATATATCTTTCTTTGGATTTAATATTACTCAATATACTGTAACACCAAAGGATAATGATAGGTTTAAGCAGATATTATGGCTTGATGACAGCGAGCATATTGTAAAATTAGAAATATATGATAAAGTAAATACATTAATGTTTGCATTCAGCGGCTTTGATTTTATGACGGGAGCGCTTCATGGCCGTCATCATGGAGGCATGGGAAAAGGTCGCGGCATGGGTGGCATGCGCGGTCAGATGCGTGGAGGCCCTAATGGTTTTCGCGGCGATGTGGTAGGTAAATATAAGTTTTGGGATACACCTGAATTTTATAATGGGTTCAGGCATTTTCATACGACTATCTTCAATAAACAAGTTTTTGATTTATCATTTGAAGATGGTATAAACAGGTTTTCTGTATTTGTAAAACCAGCAAGAGGACCTGTTGAGCCTGTAAGCACTATCGTATATGGCAATTATTTATTCAGCAGAATAATTGATGATGTGGAGTATACTGTATATGGTACTGTATCATTTGGATTTATGGAGGATATTATAAATATAATTCACACAAATATTAATCAAATAATGGATACAGCGTTTCAGGGCGGTATATTAACATCAGAAATTTATAATAAAAAATGATACCTTTTAAGGAGGAATTTTCATTAATGAAAAAATTCTATTTAGCAGCAATGCTTATTTTAACTTTTGCAATTAACGCATTTGCGGTGCCTTCAAGCTTTTCACCAGTAGTAAAAAAAGCGGCACCAAGTGTTGTAAATATCAGCACTACAAAAACTGTTACACGTAATATGCCTGATTTTTTTCAGGTAGACCCATTTTTTCAAGATTTCTTTGGCGGTATGTTTGGTGGTAACGGTAATCCATTTGGTTTTGGTGGCGGCGGCGCACCACAAAAATATAAATCTACAGCCTTAGGCTCTGGGTTTATTATAGATACAGACGGTTATATTGTTACTAATAACCACGTTATAGAAGGTGCTGATGAAATTATTGTTAAACTCCATGATGACAGAGAGTTTAAAGCAGAAATAGTGGGCACTGACCCTTTAACAGATTTAGCACTTTTAAAAATCAATCCAAAAGGGGCAAGTATTTCTCCTATTTTATTAGGTGATTCTGACAGGGCAGAAATTGGCGACTGGGTTGTAGCTATCGGTAATCCATTAGGGCTTGGCGGCACAGTTACAGCAGGTATATTATCAGCTAAGGGCAGAGTTTTAGGCGACGGACCTTACGATAATTTTATACAAACAGATGTATCTATTAACCCAGGAAACTCTGGTGGTCCGCTTATTAATATGGACGGTGAAGTAATAGGTATTAATACAGCAATTATCCAGTCTGCTCAGGGGCTTGGTTTTGCAGTGCCTGTAAATATGTTAAAAAATATATTACCTAAGCTGAAAAAAGACGGTAAAGTTTCAAGAGGCTGGGTAGGTATAGTAATGCAGCCACTTGATGAACAGCTTGCTGCCTCATTTGGTCTGCCTGATACAAAAGGTGTATTAATAGCAGATGTAACAAAAGGCGAACCAGGTGATAAAGCAGGTCTTAAAGCAGGTGATGTAATTGTTGCAGTAGACGGTAAACAGGCAGAAACTTCAAGAGCGTTAGCAGCAATAATAGGCTCTAAAAACCCTAATGAAAGGATAGTTTTAACAATTATCCGTGAAGGTAAAAGGCAGAATATTACTGTAAAATTAGGGGAAAGACCTGATAATAACCAGTTAGCTTCTACTTATAAAAACCAAAAACCACAAAAACAAAGTGGTGATATTCAGGTAAAAAATATAACACCAGAGGAAGCAAGAGAACTGGGTATTTCAAATGGTGTAATAATTACAAGCGTAAATAAAGATACTCAGGCATTTGAAAAAGGTCTTAAACCTGGTCTTGTAATAGTGCAGTTAAATAATAAACCAATAAGCAGTGAACAGGAATTTTACAGGGTTTATAACAGCATTAAAAAAGGTGATTTAATGGCTGTAAAAGTAGTTTCTCCAAACGGCTCAACTTTTATAGCTTTTGCTAAATCAGAATAATTTGTTTAGCAAAGAAATACTTATAAATATAGAGTATTACATATAAAGGCGTGCAAACTGCACGCCTTTTTTCTATTTAACTCTTTAGAGAGTTGAGCGTAGCGAAACAAAGAACTACTGGCTATGCCAGTAGATAACAAAATCTTATAGAAAAAAATCTCCTATATAGTAAGATGAATTGTTCAAGTCACATCAAACTATAATAACAAGGAGATTTTATG
>DXAQ01000055.1 GCA_019116905.1 Candidatus Mucispirillum faecigallinarum
ACGACTGCTTAATGTGTTGCAATCGTTTTTAGATTTTACATATTAATATTTTTCCTTACTTTTCACTTGTCTATTATGTAAAAATACTTTATAATTTTTGCAAAAATAATATTAATCATACAAAAATAAGGGTATTGATATGTTTGAAACTTTTTATAAGTCTTTCAGCCATAAAGTAGATATGGCAAAAAATAAATTAGGCAGACCGCTTACATTAACAGAGAAGATACTGTATGCTCACCTGTTTAATGAAAGTGATTTAAAAGATTATAAACGCGGTGAAGACTACGTTAATTTTAAGCCAGACAGGGTTGCTATGCAGGATGCTACAGCACAAATGGCTTTATTACAATTTATGAATGCAGGTAAAAAGAAGGCTGCTGCAAAATCATCTGTCCACTGCGACCATCTTATTCAGGCTTATAAAGGGGCAGATATTGATTTACCTGAAGCAGAAAAAACAAATAAAGAAGTATATGAATTTCTGCAAAGTGTTGCTGCAAAATATGGTATAGATTTTTGGAAACCAGGTGCAGGTATTATTCACCAGGTAGTTTTAGAAAACTACGCTTTTCCTGGTGGAATGATGATTGGTACAGATTCTCACACACCTAATGCAGGCGGCTTAACTATGGCAGCAATTGGTGTTGGTGGTGCAGATGCTGCTGATGTTATGAGCGGTATGGAATGGGAATTAAAAATGCCTAAAATCATAGGTGTTAAACTTACTGGTAAATTAAAAGGGTTTGCCTTTCCAAAAGATATTATTTTAAAACTGGCAGGTATATTAACCGTTAAAGGCGGCACAAACTCTATTATTGAATATTTTGGAGAAGGCACTTTATCACTTCCTGCCACAGGTAAATCTACAGTATGTAATATGGGTGCAGAAGTTGGTGCTACTACTTCTATCTTCCCTTTTGATAACCATACTTATGATTATTTAAATGCAACAGGCAGAAATGAAATTGCTGACCTTGCTGAAAAATATAAAGAATATCTAAAAGCAGATAATGAAGTTATGCAAAACCCTGAAAAATATTACGATAAAGTAATAGAAATAGATTTAGACAGCTTAACTCCTTATATAAACGGACCATTTACTCCTGATGCTGCTGCAAAAGTAAGTGAAATGGCTAAAAAAGTATCAGACAATAATTATCCTGAAAAAGTAGAAGTTGCCCTTATTGGCTCATGCACAAACTCATCATATCAGGATTTAGGCAGAGCAGCTAACCTGCTTGAGCAGGCTGTTGAAAAAAATATACCATTACAGGCTGAATTGATTATTAACCCTGGCTCTATTTTAGTATTAGAAACAGCAAAACGCGATAAAATTATTGATACATTTAAAAAAGCAGGTGCTGTAATAATGACTAACGCATGCGGCCCATGTATTGGTCAGTGGAAACGTATTACAGATGATAATGAAAGAAAAAATACTATTGTTACTACTTTTAATAGAAATTTTGCAAAAAGAGCTGACGGCAACCCAAATACTTATGCTTTTATAGTATCACCAGAAATGGCTGTTGCTTATGCAATATCAGGCAGACTTAGTTTTAACCCTGAAAAAGACAGCATAAAAGATAAAGACGGTAATGATGTCATGCTTTCTGCTCCTATGTGGGATGCACTTCCAAAAGCTGGTTTTGTTAAATGCGATAAAGGGTTAATTACTCCACCTGAAAATGGGGATAATATTACAGTTAAAATTGACCCTGAATCTTCAAGACTGCAAATATTAAAACCATTTCCTAAATGGGACGGTAATGATATTATTGATGCTAACCTGCTTATTAAAACAAAAGGCAAATGTACAACAGACCATATATCTATGGCTGGTCCATGGTTAAAATTCAGAGGTCATTTAGAAAATATTTCTGATAATATGCTTATGGGTGCTGTTAACGCATTTAATGATGAAACAAATAAAGTAAAAAATGCTTATACTAATGAATACGGAACAGTATCTTCTGTTGCAAAATATTATAGAGATAATAAAAACGGCTCAATTGTTGCAGCTGAAGAAAATTACGGTGAAGGCTCATCAAGAGAACATGCAGCTATGGAACCACGATTTTTAGGCGTAAAAGCTATCATTGCTAAAAGCTTTGCAAGAATACATGAAACAAACTTAAAAAAACAAGGTATGCTTGCCCTCACCTTCCAAAATAAAGATGATTATAATCTTATAAAAGAAGGAGATTTAATATCTATTCATGGTTTAAAAGATTTTGCACCTAATAAAGAGCTTACTGTTACATTAAAACATACAGACGGCTCAACAGATACATTTAAAGTAAACCATACTTATAATGCCCAGCAGATAGAATGGTTTAAAGCAGGCTCTGCCTTAAATAATTTAAAAAATTAATGGTGATTTATGGCAAAAATAACTAAAGAAAATGGTAAATTAATTGTTCCAGACGAATTAACACTACCCTATATTGAAGGTGATGGTGTTGGTGTAGAAATTACAAATGTATGTAAAAAAATTGTAGACCATACAGTTAATACTGCATATAATGGAAAAAGAAAAATAGACTGGCTTGAAGTTTTAGGCGGAGAGAAAGCATATAATAAAACTAACGAATGGCTGCCGGCAAAAACAATGGATACATTTAAGGAATATTTAATAGGTATTAAAGGACCTTTAACTACTCCAGTTGGCGGTGGTATCCGTTCATTAAATGTTGCATTAAGGCAGGAGCTTGATTTATTTGTATGCCTAAGACCTGTTGAATGGTTTAAAGGAGTATCCTCCCCTGTAAAAGAGCCTAATAAAGTAAATATGGTGGTATTTCGTGAAAATACTGAAGATATTTATGCAGGTATAGAATGGGAAGCAGGAACTGAAGAAGCTAAAAAGTTTTATAAATTTTTACATGATGAAATGAATGTGAAAAAAGTGCGTTTTCCTGAAACATCATCATTTGGCGTAAAACCTGTTTCAAAAGAAGGCTCATCAAGGCTTGTTAGAGCTGCAATACAATATGCAGTAGATAATAAAAAACCTTCTGTTACAATAGTTCATAAAGGAAATATTATGAAATTTACAGAGGGCGGGTTTAAAAAATGGGGTTATGAAGTAGCAGAAAAAGAGTTTGCAGATGTTACTTTCACAATGAACCAGTATAACAACATAAAAAAAGAAAAAGGTGCAGAAGAAGCAGATGCAGCATATAAAAAAGCAATAGATAGTGGCAAAATTATTATTAAAGATAATATTGCCGATGCTTTCCTGCAAAATACACTATTAAAGCCGGAAGATTATTCTGTTATTGCTACTTTAAATTTAAATGGAGATTATATTTCTGACCAGCTTGCTGCTATGGTTGGCGGCATTGGTATTGCACCGGGAGCAAATATTAACTATAATACAGGCCATGCTATATTTGAAGCAACTCACGGCACAGCACCAGATATTGCAGGTAAAAATATAGTAAACCCTTGCTCAATGCTTCTTTCCTTTGCTATGCTTTTTGAATATATAGGCTGGATAGAAGTAAGCCAAAAAATAAAAAATGCACTAGTAGAATCATTTGGCAAAGGTTATGCAACACATGATTTAGCAAGATTTATGGAAAACGGCACAAGCCTTTCTACTACTGATTTTGCAGAAAATATTATAAAATTAATTAAATAGGTGAAATAAAGAATGAGTTATGATAGTTTTTCAGAAGAATGTGCAACTGTTAAAGAACATTTAATTTATGATTTATCAGAAGCTATGCGTGAAGCTACTACTATGGATTTAAGCCTTTTTAAAAAATATAATGTTAAAAGAGGTTTAAGAAATGAAGATGGCACTGGCGTATTAGTAGGTCTTACAAGAATAGGTAATGTTGTAGGGTATGAAAAAACTGATGCTGGTCTTACTCCTATTCCTGGTAAATTATTTTACAGGGGTATTGATGTAAATGATATAGTTCATGCTTTATTAGCAGAAAAAAGACTTGGATTTGAAGAAGTATCATACCTTCTTTTATCAGGTAACCTGCCAAATAAAAAACAGCTTGAAGAATTTAAATGTTTAATAGCTCAGGAAATGCCTTTGGAGAAAAAAACAAGGCTTCATTTAATAGATTTAGAAGGCTCAGATATTATGAATATACTTGCAAGAACTGTGCTTGAAATGTATATTTATGATAAAAACCCAAATGATGTTTCTCAGGCAAACTTAATGAGGCAGTCCCTTTATCTGCTTTCAAAATTCCCTACTATTATTTCTTATGCATACCACGTTCTGCGTCATGCATATAATGGAAGAACTATGCATATAAGGCACCCTAGGGAAGATTTATCTATTGCAGAAAATTTACTGTTTATGATTAAAGGTGATGAATATACAGAGCTTGATGCCCGCACACTTGATTTACTGTTATTATTACAGGCAGACCATGGCGGCGGTAACAACTCTACATTTACTGTCCGCGTAACAAGTTCTACTATGACAGATACATATTCATCTATTGCAGCAGGTATCGGCTCATTAAAAGGACCACTTCACGGTGGAGCAAACTTAATGGTTGCAGATATGCTGGAACATTTGAAAAAACATATTAAACACTGGGATGATAAAGATGAAATAAGCACATATTTATATAAAATGCTTAATAAAGAAGTTTATAATAAAACAGGTCTTATTTATGGTATAGGCCATGCAGTATATACTATTTCTGACCCACGTGCTGTGCTTTTAAAAGAATTAGCAAGAGATTTGGCAAAAGAAAAGGGCAGAACTGAAGAAATGGCATTTTTAGAGTCAATAGAATCTTGTGCTATTGATGCTTTTGGTAACTTTAAAAAAGGCACTACAAAACGTGTTTCCAGTAATATAGACTTTTATTCAGGCTTTGTATATGATATGATAGGTATACCAAAAGAAATATTTACTCCGCTTTTTGCAATGGCAAGAATTGTTGGCTGGTGTGCTCATAGAAATGAAGAAATTACATTTGCAGGTAAAAGAATTATTCGTCCTGGTTACAGCAGCATTGCTCCTGAAAAACCATATATTGATATAAATAATCGTTAAAAATACTAAACCCCATAATATTATGTTATTATGGGGTTTTTTATTTAAAAAAACATATAATACTCTTTTAGTTGTAAAATCTAAAAACGATTGCGAAAAATGATATAAAT
>DXAQ01000056.1 GCA_019116905.1 Candidatus Mucispirillum faecigallinarum
ACGACTGCTTAATGTGTTGCAATCGTTTTTAGATTTTACAATAATAATAGAGAAAGCGTTAAAATAGAATATTATATAATACTTATGCAGAATGTATGTTAAATTATTTTTAACTACATTCTGCGTAAGTAAAAAATATACTATATAATATATATTAAATTATTTTCTTTTAATTTTTTTATGGTTTCTAATACATCAGTAAATTTCATATTTAAAATTTCTGCAATATCAAGTATTGAGTTTTTGCCATTAAGGTATGCAATAATATTTGTCATATTTCTAGTATAAGCCGCACTTCCTTTTTGACTGATTGTAGGGTATAGACCATATTTGCCAAGCTGAGGTTCTCCGATTGTTTTTATTTTATAATATTCATTATTTTCTAAAATATTGATACACTGGCATATATAATCAATTCCTCCGCCAATACCAGCAGCAGTAACAAAATCAAGGTTATCATTAGATGTATGATATTCTTTAAATTTAGCAAATTTAGTGCGAGATAAAGTGCATACAGGCAGATTTACAAGGGGAGCACAAAACTGCCTTTCATCACTTCCTCTTTCTAAATATGAATATTCTTTTGGGTTATCTGTAATATATTTTAGTACATGAGTTACTATTTTATCTGTATATGTATTATTATATGGTGTATGGACACATGAATAATCACCATTATCACCAATACATGAAAGCACAAAGCCTACTTTTACATATTTTTGCAAATGGGTTATGTTTTCTTTTAAATATATTAAAGCACCGATAGTTTCAGGAATAAATATAATACGGTATGTATATTTTCTTTCAAGCAGAGCATATATATATTTTGCTGCTGCCACAGCTGCTGCAATACCTGATAAATTATCGTTTGTCATTGAAGGATGGCAGATATAAGTTGAAATTAATATTTCATCATCTGTATATCCATTTATTACAAGTTCGCCGTAAGTTATAGAGCCATTTTCGTTAATTGAGCTGTCTATTACTACATGGTATAATTTATCAGGATTTTTACGCAGTTCTTCTCTTTGTTTATGGGATAAGCAAAATCCCCAGCGTTTTTTATAATATGATGTGGTATATGGTACTGCATCTATATCGTTTTCTAATGAATATAAATGGTTATCAAGCTCAGAAAATGGGATAGTAATATCCACAGGTTCAGAATATCCTAGTATATGAAGATTGTTCTTTTTAAAATCAATTATTTTATTTCCGTTTTCATCTTCTATATAGGCATCATTAATATTCCATTCGTAAGGAGTTTTCCAGTCGAAAGTTTCAGGGTTATCTTTAATAGAGTATTCTTTTATATTTAATTCACCTAGATAATTTTCTTTAATATATTTTAAAGTATCTCTATTACCGTTACCAGACAAGCTTCTATTGATAGGAAATAACTCTTTTATGATTTTATACATTTCTTCATTTAACGGCAGTTTTTTTTCAAACTGACCTTTATACTGAGCCTGTCCCACTGCATTATTTTCAAGAACATCTTTTTCCATTACAGGAACACTGTCGCCCATATTAATATAGGATATAACGTGATGACCAATATGCCTTTCATAAGCAATATTTTGTTTTAGAAGTTCTTCATACATTATCTGAGTATCAGATGTTACATCTAACTCTAAATATCTAACACTCATAGAATATGTTTTTCTGCTTTTATTTCCATATTCATCTATATAATCAGCTTTAAAATATTTATTATATCTATATGGAACACCATGCACCTGTTCAACATAATGGCATATTGTATAATGGTCGCTAATATCAACATCTAATACTACATTTTTTGCATTAACACGGTGCAGATAACCAAATACAGAATCTTTACCAAGTGATATAACAGGGTCAATAGAGCATAAATAATCTTTATCTTTACCCCATACAGCAAATGAATAGATAGGGTTTTTTGTTCTTTTAAAATCATCTCTTTTAAGTGCAAGGTTGCCAAGGTGACCTGTTTTGCTTTGTGTGTTTTTATAATCAAATGTTACACCATGGCAAAAATCCCAATTATATACAGGAAGTAACAATGTGCCTGTGCTGCCAAGTTTACTGATAACAGTATCAAGAATAAAGTTTTCATCAAAAACTTCTTTGTTTACAGCAGCATCGTATGCTAAAAATGTAAGGTTTGATGTAAGCAGTACTATATCGCCGCTTTTAATCTCTAAATTTCTAATAATTTCCTTATAATCTATCTTTTCTCTTTTACTCATATTTATTCTTTATCCATATTCCATTTTATTACAGTGCCGCACCAGGAATAGCCTACGCCAAATCCTAAAACTAAAATATTCTGGTTATGTTTTAATAATCCGTTTTCCTGTAAATCATTTAAAGCAATAGGAATAGTGGCACTTGAAGTATTGCCTGTATATATCATATTTATATAGAACCTGTCATCAGGAAGTTTTAATCGCCTTTTAATAAATTCAAGTATGATTTTATTAGCCTGATGGACTATAACCATATCTATCTCATCAAGTGATAGATTATTAATATTTAATATTTCATTAACTATATTTTGTATATTATGCATGGCAAATGAAAACACATCCATTCCGTCCATATGTAAAAAAAGCGGTTTATCAGGGTCATTATCTCTATGTTTAACTATTACTCTGTCATAGCCCTGGCTGTCAGTTCCATATACAAATTTCATAATATTATCGCATACATGTTTAGTAATAAGGCATGCAGCAGCACCATCACCGATTAATGTTTGTATAGCTTTTTCGCTGTGTTCCATAAATTTTGATAAAATATCAACTGTTATCAATACTACATTAGATGCACTGCCTGCCTTAATAAAATTATATGCAGTAAGTAAACCATAAGTAAATCCAGCACAGCCATGATTAATATCATAAGCTCCGCATGTTTTAGGCAGATTAGCTAATTTATGGATTTTATATGCAGTTGCTGGCAAAACATTATCAGGTGTTTCTGTAACGCATATTAAAAAATCGATAGTATTAATATCTATATTATATTTTTCTACAAGTTTCATTAGTGCATTATATCCAAGCGTTGCAGAGGATTCATCTTCTGCGGCATAATGACGCATTTCTACCCCTGTTTGTTCAAGTGTTTTTTTTGAGTTCCAGTCACTGTATTTATTAATAAAGTCGTCATTATGGACGATTTTCTTTGGTAAATAAACAGCAGTCTTTATCATATTCTTCTCCTTTTTAAGTAATATACAATATTAAATTATATATTCTTTTTAATCGAAGGCAGCGATATTGTTTTATCCCATTTAGATTTTAAAAATGGTTTTCCATGTCCTTGATAGAATATAGTATTATTATCGAACATTTCATCAATAAAATTAATACTTTCTTTCAGCTGTTTTTTAGATGAATTAGGCAGAGTTGTAGGTGTTTTTATATCTAATATGGTATCACCAGTGAATAACATATTATCAATACTTATAACGATACCTCCTGTTGTATGACCTGGTGTGTGATATATTTTGATACATTTATCTTTAAAGAAAAATTCACTTTTATCTTCTGCTTGTATATCTGCATGTATTTCATCAAACCCAGTGCCGTTAATAAAAAAAGATAAGTTACCTTGACTTGTTGCCATTAATTCAGATGCTTTTGGTGAAGCTATTATCTGCATATTTGGAAACATTTTTTTCAGGCTTGAAGTTCCTTTAATATGGTCAAAATGCTCATGGGTTAAGAATAGGAAATATGGAGTTAATTCGTTTTGTTGTATAAATTCTATGGTATTAGGGTTAATATCTATTACAATACATTCTTTACCGTCAGCAACCACATAAGAGTTTGCTTTATATTTTTCTTCAATGATTTGATTAACAGTGAGCATATTATTTTCTATCTTTTTTAAGTCTTATGCTGTGAATTTCTTCATCTGAAACAAGCCTTACTTTTTGTGGTATTTTATAGTCTGCAATTTTGCCTTTTGCAAACGCAATCATTCGTTTTTTAAATTCGCTTAATGTTTCGTTTGTATTTATCTTAAATTTTGCAGTAACCATATTTCCAATTAAAGGGTTTTGTTCTCCTTTAATTGCAACATCTTCGACGCCGTCCATTTTCATAAAAAAGCTTTCAACTTCCGCTGGATATACTTTTTCACCGCTAATATTTATGATTTCAGATTTTCTGCCTAATATTTTATAATATTCTCCGTCCTGCTCTACCATATCCATAGTCATAAACCAGCCATCCTCTGTATAAGGGCTTGGAGCATTAAGATAGCCAAGCATAGCAGAATGAGCTTTTATTTCAAGCATATTATTTCTAACTCTTGTTTCAAAGCCTGCCCCGCCTAATTTAACCCACAGAGAATTATTTGCCTGAGATTTCGTATCAAGCACGCCTAATTCTGAAAGTCCATAAGTTTGTACAAGCCTTACATTAGGAAATATCTCATTTAGTTTTTCAAGAGTGTTTTCAGGCATTACTTCTGTTCCGTATGATATTGTTTCAAGTGAAGATAAATCAAACTGTTTATATGCTTCTGAAAGTATCATAAGGTTTATAAAGGTAGGAGATACTGGCAGCACCTGTACTTTTTGATTTTGCACTATTTCAAGCACAGCTTTTGGAGAACGTTCTCTAACGGTGATTACACATCCGCCGCCTGAAAGATTATGAAGTAATGTATTAATTCCGCCCATGTGGTCAAACATTAAGAATGTTATCATACGTTTCATTTTACGTGGAACTTTAAATTTATCTAATATATGGACAAAATCATGGACAGCTGCTTTGCTTTCCCCTGTTGAGCCTGATGAAAAGAATACAATACCTGGGTGATTGCATTGTTTTAAAATATCGTATAATTCATGGCTGCTGTCGCCGTTTAATTTATTAAATTGAATATTTTTATTATCATCAATATTTATAATATATTCGGCTTTTGAAATATTTAAAAAGTCATCTTTTTTATGTGCTACTGCTTTTGTAAGTGGCACAATTATATTTCTATTTTCAGCTAATGCAAGTAGAAAAGCCGTAGATATAGATGAAAAATCACTTTCTAATGCAACAACTGTATTAGGGCGTATATTTTCACTAACAAATTTCAGTGCAGTATTATAATCTTCTAATAAATCTGCATATGTGGAATGTACATTATTTAATACAAACGCATCATTATTAGGATATTTTTTAGCAGAGTCTAGTATAAAATCAATAAACATAACAATAACCTTTTATTTAGGACCGCAAAGATATACTATTTGACCTGTTACGCGGTTACTTTCTTTTTGTAAAAAGAAATTTATTGCATTAGCTAAATCATGGGGAGTGGATTCTTCCTTAATCATATAGTTGCGAGTCATTAATTCATCATATTTTTCTTGTGACATATAATGGGAAAGCATTTCTGTATTAGTAACGCCAGGAGCTACTGCATTTACTGTTATTTTATAAGGGGCTAATTCATTAGCAAATGATTTAGTAAGCATTTCAACAGCTGCTTTTGATACTGTATATGGCAGTGCACCATCTAAGTTAAATACAACTCCGCCTGATGTAAAATTAACTATACGTCCATAGTTATTTTTCATCATAATTTTTGCAGCTTCTCTTATACATATAAATGTTCCTGTTGCATTTATAGCCATAACATCTTCAAATACAGAAGTAATTGTTAAAAGTGCTGGTGAAGATACTCCAACGCCTGCATTATTAACAAGATTATCTAACCTGCCATAAGTTTTTTTTATATGTTTAAAAATTGCAGTAATATCTTTTTCATTTTTTAAATCTGCTTGAAAATGAGTATAATTTTCTCTTTCTAAATCAGAGCTTCCTCTACTGCATCCTATAACTATATGGTTATTATCAGCATAATATTCTGCTAAGTATCTTCCTATACCGCGGCTTGTTCCAGTAATAAAAGTTATTGGGTTGTTATTCATTTTCTAATAAACCTCCAATATAATCCGCTAATATTGAAACAGTTTTAAATGGGCTGTTACTTTTTTTCATAATATCTGATGAAACTAGAATAATATCTTTATCTGTAAGCTCTAATATTCTATCTTGAAGGTTGACGATAAATCTTACAAGACTAATTGAATCAAAAATAGAATCATTGCCATATATTTCTAAATCCTTAGAAAGCTCAAAATCTAATTCATCATCTTCTTTTATTTCTTCTAATACAGGATATATAATATCATTGATAATGTCCATATATTCCTCCTTATTTTTTATTAATATATTTTTATATTTATGTCAATATTGTATTGTATATAGTATTAATATATTTATAATGTAACATTAATATATTATATATTATTTATTATATTAAGTGAATAAAATTGAGATATAAAAAATAACGGTATTGCGATAAAGTGTAGTTGAAAAATATTACATGTATGTTGCAAGTGTGCACAGATAAAAAATTTAAACAGCGATTAAAAAATGAAACGCCAAAAATTTTGGCAAAATCTTTCTAAAATTCTAAAAAATTTAAATCTTATTTAAAAATGATATTACGCAGAGTGGTTTCTGAAAGTTGGTATTTTTTGGAGCCTGTATCAAATTTTGTGTAAACTGTTTAATTTCCGTATT
>DXAQ01000057.1 GCA_019116905.1 Candidatus Mucispirillum faecigallinarum
GACTGCTTAATGTGTTGCAATCGTTTTTAGATTTTACATTATACAAAATTAGTAAAAAAAAATCTTGATTATAAAATAAAATAAGAGTAGTCTAGTAAACTGATAGAAAAAAGAAAACAGGATATATTAGTATATGTCAGAATTAACTAGGTTTGGGGTATCTCTTGATAAAGATTTGCTTGATTTATTTGATAAGCAGATTAAAGCGCAGTCCTATGAAACGCGTTCAAAAGCAATATCCGACCTTATAAAAGAATATGTTGAATCAGATATTATTCAGGCAGACGGTGTGCTTGCAGGAGCAGTTACTTTTTTATACAGCCATCATAATAAAGATTTAGTATCAAAACTTCTTGAAGTGCAGCATGAAAGTCATAATCTAATAATATCTATGCAACATATCCATTTAGACCACGATACATGTTTAGAAATTTTAGCCATTCGTGGTGAAAGTAAAGATGTAAAATCACTTTATTATAAAATAAAAGCATTAAAAGGCGTAAAACTGGCATCAATAAGTGCCACAGCCATATCATAAATTATTTTGTGCGTTAATAGGAGTTAATGATGAGAACGCTAAGTATTATTTACACAGTTTTTGCATTTATAGTTACTGTATTATTATGGATTCTCACAGATTCACATGCAGGAGTAGGTGCAATAGTGATATTTGTACTATCAGTGGCTATAAACTTTGCAAAAGATGCAATCTTTTATAAGCAAATGCGTGTATTAAATGACTATATTGATGTAGCCCTAATAAGCTGCCCAACACAGCCACCTCAAACAACAGGAAGATTTACTTATATTGGTAAGCATATCCATGAACTTTCAGACAAATTATGCACATTAGGTGCACATTTTAGAAATGCTCAAGTTCGTGTTGCATCTGCTGCTGGAGATTTAACATCAGTTCAAACAAAATTAAACGAAAACGTTAATACTGTAAACCAAAGTTTAAGTACAGTAAGTGAAGAAGTACGAGACCTGCAGACAACAGCTGAACACGTTAAAGAAATATGTGATGATTCTCAAAAAGCTGCAGAACTTTGCCTTGCAAAAACAAGCCAGGCAGGCACAGCAATGGAAACTAACATATTAAAAATGCAGCAAATTCAAGAAACAGTTAATACTATTGTTGCTACAATGGGTGATTTCGTAGTTTATTCTAACGATATTAAACAAAGTATTGGCAATATTACAGATATTGCAGACCAGACTAACCTTTTAGCATTAAACGCTGCAATTGAAGCAGCTCGCGCTGGTGAATCAGGCAGAGGGTTTGCAGTTGTTGCAGATGAGGTAAGAAAACTGGCTGAAAAAACTACTTCTTTTACAGCAGAGATTGAAAAAGTTGTTGATAAACTCCATTCTAGAACAGCAGAAATTTCATCTCAGGTTAATGTGAATGCAGACCAGGTAAAAGAGGCTATTGGTATTACAATGGATACTGGTGCAATAGTTATTGATATACGTGATGAAACTAACGGTATGCTTGATATTACTAAAAATATTGTAAAAGCAATGAATGACCAGTATGAAGGTATTGGAAATATCACTAAATCTATTGAAAAAGTATACGAAGAAAACGGTGTTGCCTTAAACAGAACATTAGAAAGTCAAAAACTTGGTAATAACCTTGATAACATAGCTCAGGAAATGAAAGAAAGTTCAAAAGACTATGCAGCAGGTGAAAGCCAGTTTATGACATTTACTCAGTCTCTTTCTGTTGGCTATAATGCTATTGATGAACAGCACATTAGATGGATTGATTTAATTAATGCAGTTTATAACTCACTTTCATCCGGCTCATCAAGAGATAAACTTGGTAAAGTATTAAAAGATTTAGTTGATTATACTGTATGGCACTTTGGCTTTGAAAATAAAATGATGGCTGAATATAATTATCCAGATAAAGAAAGCCACATGAAACTCCATAGAGATTTTATTGCAGAAATTAAAAATCTTGAAAGCAGATATGATTCAGGCGAAGAAATCATGGGCGTAAACGTTCTTGAATTCTTAAAAGACTGGTTATCAGACCACATCATGAAAATAGATACAAAACTTGGTGCATTCCTTGAATCAAAAGGCGCAAGACCAGTATAAAATATAGGTACATACATTATAAATTAAGCCAGACTTTTGTCTGGCTTTTTTGTTTTATATGATTAATTACATTAATGTTTTTAATCTATTCTTCTAAATTATATAATATTCAAACAGTAAAAATATAGTTAATATTTACTGTATTTTAAGTAACAAAAATATGCTCATTATGAATAATTTTTCCAAAAATAAATACAAAAATAAATAAAAGTAAAGAAAAGTAAATAAAAAAACAATAATCTGAATAGTAATTAAATTTTCAATGAAAATTTCTGATTTTCTGAGCTGTTAGTAAAGAAATATATGTGCATAATAATAAGCAGTAAAATTCTATCTGCAATAGTTATATGTTTTTTTAGATTGATTAATGAATATTTTTTGCCATGTTGTCTTGCCATAATAAAAAAGGCAGGAAATTGCAATAAAAGTTTAAATATATATAATAAGCCTGCTTAAAATCAGGCTTATTTTATGATTATCAAAATTATTTTTAGATTTTTTATCGCTGTTGCTCTTTTTTAGTAACATAAGTTATTAATAATGAATATAAGCGGCTTTATTTATTTTTTAATAAAATTTTTATTAAGAATTCTTTGCTGCTCTGTTAGTAATAATATATTAATAGTTAATAAAATACATTACTATGTTTTTTACTGCATAACTTTATTCATTATTTCATAAGGAGTCATATTTAGTTTTTCTGCAGCTTTTTTACAGTCTTCCCATTCTGGAGAAAACCTTTCTATTTCTTCATATCGTATACGTTTCAGCCTGATTTTTTCACCCATTACTTCTCTTTCAATAAAATCTCTTTCTGCTGTTACTCTGTTTACTTTTTCTACACGCATACCAATTGTGCTGGAATACTGAAAAAGTGTATGGATAATCTCATCTTTGTCTTCTTCATAAGCCATAATATTTACAACATATAATGGTCTGTTCTTTTTACCAAATGCTGGGATAAATATTACGTCTTTTGCGCCTTTTTCCATTAGTTTTTCATAAAGATAGCCAAAAAGTTCGCCAGTCATATCATCTATATTTGTAGTAATATTTATTATACTGTCATTATATGCAGATTCTAATATTACAGCACGCATAAAGTTTGCCATATCTTTAAACTCTTTCTGACCTGTTGAAAAGCTGTCCATAATTACTTTGCCGCTAAATGAGTTAGTATATTCTGAAACTAATCCTTTTAAAATAGCTGCACCTGTTGGAGTAATCATCTCCCCTTCCACATCTACCCTTGTAAGCGGCACATTTTCTAAAATTTTAAGTGTGGCAGGAGCAGGTACAGGCATAATGCCGTGAGCTGCATTTATAAACCCATAACCAGTTACTGGAATATTTGATGTTACTCTTTCAATATGCAGTTCATTTAATGCCCAGCATACACCAAACACATCAATAATAGTATCAACTGCGCCGATTTCATGAAAATGAACTTCCTCTATGCTTATACCATGAACTTTACTTTCTGCCTCTGCAATTATTTCAAATATATTTACTGCCATATCTTTTACAGAATTATCACACTTGGCAGAATAAATCATTTTTTTAATATCTTCTAAGTGCCTGAAGGGCTCGCCCTCAATATCACATTCTATAATAAGCCTGCTGCATGCAACAGCATTACGCCATAATGTTTCAAGCTTTAATTTAACAGGTTTTCCTATCATCTTTGATAATATATCAGATAATTTTTCACTATCTGCACCAAGAGAAATTAGTGCAGCAAGTGTAATATCGCCAGAAATACCAGTAGTCATATCTAAATATAATTCACGCATATTATTTCACCAGCTTATTTCCTGAAGGACAGTATGCAAATATTTTACATTCATTACAGTTTGGTTTTTTTGCTGTGCAGAAATATCTGCCAAAAAGCACAAGCTGATGAGAAAGCTCTGTCCAGCGTTCTTTTGGAAATATTTTCATTAAATCCTGCTCTATTTTTTCAGGGTCTGAATTTTTTGTAAGCCCGTAACGGTTTGATATTCTTTTTACATGGGTATCTACAACCATACCAGGCACTTTAAAGGCATTACCAAGCACCACATTTGCAGTTTTCCTGCCTACCCCTGGAAGTTTTACTAAACTTTCCATATTATCAGGTACTTTGCCACCATGCTCTTTTACAAGCGCATAAGCCATACTTTTAATATTTTTAGCCTTATTTTTATAAAATCCAGTAGAATGAATTAATTCTTCTATTTTTTCTATTGGAGCTTCTGCCATACTTTCTGCATCAGGATATGCTGCAAAAAGTGCAGGGGTTACTTTATTTACCTGCTTATCTGTGCACTGAGCAGAAAGTATTGTTGCCACTAAAAGCTGAAACGGGTTATTATATAAAAGCTCACAGCGGGCTTCTGGAAAAAGCTCTTTTAAATAATCTAAAAATGGTGCTAAATCTTTTTTTCCGCCCATATATTATAATCCGTATTCTTTCCAGCGTTTTGTAACAAGTTCTTTTATATCATCACTCATGATAATATCTTCAGGCCATTCTCTTAAATGACCTTCCCCAGGCAGTTTTTTAGTTGCATCAATACCTATTTTATTGCCCCATAAAGCATAAGGTGATGAATGGTCTAACGTATCAACAGGGCCTTTTACAATACATGTATCACGTTCCCAGTCCACATTGTTACCCATACGCCAAAGCACTTCATTTGTATTTTTAACATCAACATCTTTATCAACTATAACTATCATTTTAGTAAACATCATCTGACCTGTGCCCCATACATAGTGCATAATCTTATGTGCCTGCATAGGATATTTTTTATCAATAGATAAAAACATAATATTATGGAAAACTCCTTCCAAAGGCATATACATATCAACAATTTCAGGCACCTGTTTTTTAAGGATAGGTAAAAATATTCTGCCTGTTGCAATACCCATATAGCAGTCTTCCATTGGTGGTTTACCAACTATTGTTGTTGGATAAACAGCATCTTTTCTGTGAGTAATGCATGTAATATGAAATACAGGAAAATCATCTGCTAAAGAGTAATACCCTGTATGGTCCCCAAATGGACCTTCCCTGCGAAGTTCATCTGTTAAAACGTAACCTTCTAAAACTATTTCACTGTTTGCAGGCACTTCTATATCTACAGTTTCGCATTTTATCATTTCAACAGCCTGTTTTCTGATAAAGCCTGCAAAAAGCATCTCATCAATACCGTCAGGTACAGGGGCAGTGGCTGAAAATGTTACAACAGGGTCAGGTCCTAAGGCAACAGCTACTTCTAATTTTTCAAGCCCCATACGTTTTGCTTTTCTAAAATGGTCTGCTCCGCCATGGTGAATATGCCAGTGCATACCTGTTGTTTTGCCATCATAAACCTGCATACGATACATACCGCAGTTTCTTGTGCCTGTTTCTGGGTCTTTTGTAAATACGCATGGCATAGTAATAAACCTGCCTGCATCATGAGGCCAGCATTTAATAACTGGAAATTTAAATAAATCTACATCATCGCCTTTAATAATCACTTCTTTACATGGACCTTTTTTAACTGTTTTTGGAAGTATGTTACTAAGTTCCATAATCATTGGCAGGCTTTTTATTTTATCCATAAAATTTTGTGGAGTATTTTTATCTACAAGATGAATAATACGTTCGCCCAGCTCATCTAAATCATCAACACCTAATGCCATACACATTCTTTTTATTGAGCCAAAAAGATTTATTACAATATTATGGTCAGAGCCTGCTACATTTTCAAAAAGTAATGCTTCCCCATAATTTTTAGATACTCTGTCTGTTATTTCTGCCACTTCAAGTATAGGGTCAACTTCTGCAGAAACTCTTTTTAATTCGCCTTTTTTCTCTAAATCTTTAATAAATTCACGTAAATCATTATAAGCCATATTTCACCAACTTTCTTTATTTGCCACTAATTCATTTGATAAACAGGATAATTAATTTTAGAAAATTATACAAGAGTTTTATAGGAAGAAATAACAATTTTTATATTATTTTCACCTGCCCAGAAAATGGGCAGGCTTAACAAATATTCTAACTTCGGATATATGGAATATCTTTCGTTAAAATTCTTAATTTTTACTTCAGAGTATGCAGTGCACCTGCTTTTGTTACAGGTCTTACTTTATGGCATACTATACAGTTTTTAGACGGTGTATTCTGCCAGCTGCCTGTTGGGATTACGCAGCTTGTGCC
>DXAQ01000058.1 GCA_019116905.1 Candidatus Mucispirillum faecigallinarum
GATGATAATACAGGCGGCGAAGTAGTGAAACCAAATCCAGACGGAGATAATCAAGGCGGCGCAGTAACAGAGCCAGTAGAGCCAGGCGGTGATGATAATACAGGCGGCGAAGTAGTGGAGCCAGACCCAGATAAAGATAATCAAGGCGGCACAGTAACAGAGCCAGTAGAGCCAGGTGGCGACGGTGAAAGCAGTGGTGAAACAACTGTAGACCCAGTGGAGCCTGATAAAGATAACGAAAGCGGTACAACTAACCCAGATTATAATGAAAAACCAGCATACGATAAAGAATTTAATGCATCAATAAATGTATTTGAGCCAAAATATTATTATGGCAGGACATTATTAAAAAGTGAAGATGAAAGAAATGCTTATGATTTAATGATGCAGACATTTATCACTTTTGCAGTAAATGACAGTAATGCAAACGATAAACGTATAAAAGTAGATTTTGCAGCAAATAATATACATATTACACCTGAGCAGTTAAATACTATTGGTGGATATATTTTATATGATGAACAAAGATTAACATATCTTATTACTTCATCTGTCCCAAAAGGCACAGCAAGTGGCAGTGCAGGCGCAACAAGTGTTGATAGTGCAGGCTATGTAACTCAGGCATATTATGATGTATTTGCTTATAACATGACTGCAGCCAGAAATTTATATAATACTCAGTCTGCTTTAATAGAAGAAGGGGCACAGAATATTTTATCTAAATTAAAAGATGATATGACAGAAGGTCAGAAATTTAGAACTCTGCATGATGAATTTCTTAAAACTGTTTCTTATGGTCAGCAGGGCGTTGGTGTGCGTGATATTCGCGGCGGCTTAGGAACAAGTAAAAAAATATTATGCGAAGGTTATGCTCGTACGCTTACTTATCTTTGCCAAAGGGCAGGGCTTGAAGTGATATATGTAGTAGGTACAGCTAATTATTCAGGCACAGGCTCTAGTGGAAACGGTGGTGATTTTGACCATGCCTGGATAAAAGTAAAAATAGATGGTCAGTGGTATAATGTAGACCCTACTAATAATGACGGTATGACTGCTGGTTCTGATTCAGTATTTTATACTAACTTCTTACAAGAAGATTATGAATTTAATAAAACACATACTGCTGGGAAAACTACAAATGAGAAAAACCCTGTAACTTCATATCCTGAATTCCCAGAATCAGCACCTACGCCATATCCACTTGATATGACAGACTATACTAAATAGGTGATATATGAAAAGGTTAATATTTACAAGTTTATTTATTTTATTTGCATTTAATTTATATGCCCAGACTGTGCCATTAACTTTAAATATTGAAAAAATAAACTCAGATAAGGGTAATATTTTGGTGGGAATATGTGCAACAGCTGATGAATTTGCAGAAAAAGAACCATGTAAATATTTCTTTTCAATACCAGCAAAAAAGGGCACTATAACTGAAAGTGTTAATGTAGATAAAGGCAGATATGCTGTATTAGTCTATCATGATGAAAATAGTAATAACAGGCTTGATATGGCTATGTTTGGAAAACCAACAGAAAGGTATGGTTTTTCTAATAATAAATATGGTGCTTTTGGCTCAAAACCTCCTTTTGATGAGGCTGCAATAAATATTGATAAACCAGTAAATATTACAATAAAATTAAGAAAATAGTTCATATTAAAAAATAATAATTCAAGGGAAAGAATATATAATTCTTTCCCTTTTTTTATTGCTTTTATGTTTATACTTTATTACTTTTACTTTACTTTACTTTACTTTACTTTACTTTACTTTACTAGTATAATTTTTCTATAAATTGGAGGAAAAATATGAAAAAAGTATTATTTACAGTTTTATTTTTATGTTTTGCATTGAATATTTATGCACAGGAAAAAAGTATTTTTGGTGATTCATGTGTTGTTACAGGTGATGATTTTTCTAAAGATAAAGAACATTCTAAGTGGCTTTATGAAAAAGGCTCATTAATATTAGACAATATATCACTAAAAGATGCTTATGCCTTAGTAGTAAAAGATTTAAATGATAATACGGATTTATATCATTATAAATATCTTTATAAAAAATACCCAAAAATGCCTAAAAAAAGCGTAACTCTAACAGGGGATATAGATAAAAATGTAAGCAGATCATATAAATGTAATATTGATATAACAAATGATAATAACAAAAAAATAGAAATAAAAATATCTGCTTTTGGTAAAACTGGCGATATTATATTAGAGCAGGTTGATAAAAATGTGCAGGTAACAAGAAAAACTGCCATATTAGACTTGCATGCAGATGCAGCAAAATTTAACCCAGAAAATACGCCAGGTAGTATCACAAACGGCTGGCAAAAAGTAGACCAGTACTACGGTGCAATAGATTTTTTATGCAGTGGAGAAAAAGCAAAAGCTAATGAAGTTATGTCTATGTCAATTAATTGGTGCGAAGACTGCACTTATGAAAAATATTTTAAAGGTATGGATATAAAATCAACTTATAATGCATTATTTAAAGATTTACCTAAAACTTTTGAGTCATTTCCAAAAACACTGCCATCAAGTAATCAAACAATAGACTCAAAATGGGAAGAACATACATTTATTTGGAAAGGTAATAAGCTGTATGTTAGTGAATCATCTAAAGAAACAGACGAATATTATACTAATTTAGAATTTATACAGGAAAAAGATGGCATAAAAGTTCATCTTTCAGGCTATGGCGCTTATCCTGAATAAAATATTTAGATAGTATATCTTCTAAGGAAACAGAAGAATATTATATTAATATTAAATTTATGCAGTATACAAATGAAATAAAAGTTCAACTTTTTAAGGCTATGGCGCTTATCCTAATTAATAAAATAGTAAATAAATATAAAATGTAAGCAGAATATATACTGCTTACATTTTAGATTATTAGTAAAAATAATTTTTTATAAGTATATTTTTTATTTGCTTTCAAGCATCTTTTTAAAATCACCTGTTGCAAAAGGTTTCATTTTTTCAACAGGGATACTAAAAAAATCCTGTGACCTGCCTGCTTCACCTAATAAATATCTTATACTTATTCCAATAGAATCGAAAGTAACATATGCATACTGCTCAAATATAGTATAATTATAAATATCATATTCTCCACCGCCAAAAACATCTTCTTCATTAAAAGAATAGTCTTCTTCGCCTTCAAAATATGCAGTTATTTCTTTCATAATCATTTTACGAGATGCAGGACTGTCTACAATTAAATCTTTTAATTTATAGGCTACTATTGTTTTATTATTTATATTAAGGCAGCTCCCACCAAAATCAAAGCTTGGGTGTGCAGTTCCTTCATAATAAAATGAAGCACCACCATATAAACATACAAAATTATTATCAAAATATGATACACGTATAGAGCCAGAGTATTCTCCATCCAATTTTTTTGCATCTTCTTTAAGGACACTGTATATTTTTTCTTTTGACATATTTGTTGGCAGTTTTTCAGTATCATCATATACGCTAAGACTAATCCTACATATCCCTAAATCATCAAAATAGATTCCTTGATTACTATAATTCTCAGTGTTGTAAGAAATAATAGTATAAGAACAAACTTTACCGCCTAAACATTTACCATCATTTAGTGCAAAATTATAAGTTTTACCATTATTTTTCCATTTACCGCTTAAAGATGTTTTATTTTCTTTTTTTATTATAAATTCGCTTTTATCACTGCCTGTTATTTTCTTTTTTTCTCTGTTAATTGTTATAGGAAGTTTTGTTGAATGGTATTTATAATATCCTGTAAAATTATCTTCTATAAACATAGAAATATTATACTTATTATCAATACTGCCTGTATAGCTTTTTAAGGAGTGAGTAGATTCTTCTGCATAAGCATTATAAGTAAATAAGGTTAAAAATATTATATATAATATTTTTTTCATAACTATTTTCCTTTAAAAAATTAAGGCTGCAAGTTAATACTTACAGCCTTATTTATGTTAAATTAGTATTAAAGTTACTATTCTATAACAGCTAATTTATCGCCTATTGCAACTGTCTGGTTAGCTTCTACATATACATTTTGAACTACACCAGCTTTTGGCGCTTTTATTTGGTTTTCCATTTTCATGGCAACAAGTATAAGTAATGGCTGACCTTCTTCTACTTCCTGACCTTCCTTTACCATAACTTGTGTAACAATACCAGGCATTTGCGCTGCAATAACCTGCCTGCCCTGCAGACCTTTTGATACTCTGTCCCTTAAAACTTTTTTAAGTTCATCTAAAATATCAATTTTAAAGTAGTCGCCGTTTACAAGCACATCATAAGATTCTCTATCGTTATGAATATCTATTTCATAAGATTTGTTATCAATAATAATAGAGTAAAGATTATGACCTGTTCTTTGGAAATCCACTTCAATATCTTTGCCGTCTACACTTAAAACAAAGGCGTTAGCGCCTACGCATTTTATTTGCACAACAGATTCTTTATCAAATCCCTCTGGTATAGCATAATATTTTGTTGCCGCTATATTACTGCATTTCATATAAAGTCCCCCCTTTTAGAACCTGTTGGCAATTTTTTGCATTTTGCCATAATGTTTCCATAAAGATTCGCCCACTTCTGGTACAGTAGTGGCTTTTGCTGCTGCTTCCTGCTCAGATATATACTGCATAAGGGCAGCTGCTACTATTGCAACAGTAGGGTCTAACTCTTTACGACGTTTTAAGTCTTCCTTATCAAATTTAGTATCTATGAATGTAGTATCATAAATACCGCTTAAGAAAGTTTCGTTTTTCATTACACGTTGGTGGAAAGGTATAGTTGTTTTAATACCTAATATTTTATATTCCAGCAGTGAGCGTTCCATATTTTGAATAGCTCTTTCTCTTGTTCTACCCCATGTAGTAAGTTTTGCAATCATTGGGTCATAGAAAAGAGGTACATTATAGCCTTCATGAGCAGCATGGTCTACACGAACGTTTCTACCAGTAGGCGGTTCGTGGACAGTTATCATACCTGGAGAAGGAATGAAACCATTTTCAGGGTCTTCTGCATATATACGACATTCAATAGCATGACCAAGTTTTATAATTTCTTCCTGTTTGTATGGTAATACATCGCCATTAGCAACAGAAATCATATCGCGCACTAAGTCAACCCCTGTAATCATTTCAGTAACTGGGTGTTCAACCTGCAGCCTTGTATTCATTTCAAGGAAATAGAAGTTTTGGTTTTTATCAACCATATATTCTAATGTGCCGGCGCTGTAATAGCCTATTTTTTTGCAGGCATTAACGCTTACTTCAAGCATTTTCTGCCTTGTTTCCTGGCTTATATATGGTGATGGTGCTTCTTCAATTACTTTTTGGTGTCTGCGCTGAATAGAACATTCCCTGTCATAAAGATGAATCACATTACCATGTTTATCACCAATAACCTGAACTTCAACGTGGTGAGGTTCTTCCACATATTTTTCAATGTAAACATCGCCGTTACCAAAAGCTCTTTCTGCTTCTGATACAGCCATATTAAACATATCTTCTAATTCTTCTCTTTTATGGACAAGCCTCATACCTTTACCGCCGCCGCCAGCAACTGCTTTAAGCATTATAGGAAAGCCAACGCTGTCTGCTGTTTTGTAAAGGTCATCAATACTTTTAATAGGGTCTTTTGTACCTGGAACGATAGGAACGCCAGCATCTGACATAATTTTCCTTGCACCAGTTTTTGAGCCCATATCAATAATATGTTGTGCAGATGGCCCAATAAATACTACGCCTTCTTTTTCACATGCTTTAACAAAATCAGCATTTTCTGATAAAAAGCCATATCCTGGGTGGATAGCTGCACCTGTTTTTTTAGCAATCTCTAATATCTTTTCTGGTTTTAAATAAGATGTATCATCTTCAGAATCTGATATACAGTAAGCTTCATCAGCATATCTAACGTGAGGAGCACCTCTATCAACATGAGTGTATACTGCAACTGTTTCAAGACGCAGCATTTTTGCAGCACGGAATACCCTGATAGCTATTTCTCCACGGTTAGCAGCTAATACTTTTGTAATTTTCGCCATATTTCTCTCCTTAACCTAGAGTGGTATATTACCATGTTTACGAGGCAGGTTGCCTACACGTTTATTAGCAAGCATTTCAAATGCGCGGATAAGTTTTGGCCTTGTAACTGCCGGCTCAATAATTTCATCTATATAGCCAAGCTCTGCTGCTCTGTATGGGTTAGCAAAAGTATCTCTGTATTCTTGAACAAGTTCTTTTTCTTTTGCTGCAGGGTCGCTGGCTTCTGCAATATCTTTACGAGAAAGAATTTTAACTGCGCCTTCTGGGCCCATAACCGCAATTTCAGCAGTAGGGTATGCATAGTTGATGTCGCCTCTTAAATGTTTAGAGCTCATAACATCATAAGCACCGCCGTAAGCTTTTCTTGTGATTAATGTAACTTTTGGTACTGTAGCTTCGCAGTATGCATATAAAAGTTTTGCACCATGGCGAATAATACCGCCTTTTTCTTCGCTGACACCAGGCATAAATCCAGGAACGTCAACAAGAGTTAATAATGGAATATTAAAAGCATCGCAGAAACGAACAAATCTGCCTGCTTTAACTGATGCATCAACATTTAATGCACCTGCTAAAACCTGTGGCTGGTTAGCAACTATACCAACAGTTTTGCCGTTTAATCTTGCATAGCCTATAATAATGTTTTTAGCAAAATCTTCCTGCACTTCAAAGAAATGGCCGTCATCAACAACTTTTTTGATAACTTCTTTCATATCATAAGGCAGGTTTGGATTATCTGGAACGATTGTTTCAAGGCTTGGCTCTAATCTGTTTGCATCATCAATAGTAGCTTTAAATGGTGCTTCTTCCATATTGTTTTGTGGAAGGAATGACATTAACTCTCTAACTTTAACAATACAATCAGTATCGTTTTCTGTAGCAAAGTGAGCAACACCGCTTGTAGCATTATGAACAGAGCAGCCGCCTAAATCTTCTTTTGTAACATCTTCGTTTGTAACTGTTTTGATAACATCTGGACCAGTTAAAAACATATAACTTGTATCTTTTACCATAAAGATAAAGTCTGTCAGTGCTGGTGAATAAACTGCACCGCCGGCGCATGGTCCCATAATCGCACTAATTTGAGGAATAACACCTGATGAAAGAGTGTTTCTAAGGAAAATATCTGCATAACCTGCTAATGACTGCACACCTTCCTGGATACGTGCACCGCCTGAGTCATTTAAACCAATAACAGGAGCGCCCATATTAACAGCCATATCCATTATTTTACAAATTTTTTCTGATAATGTTTTTGATAATGAACCACCAAAAACAGTAAAATCTTGAGCAAATACAAAAACTGTTCTGCCGTTGATAAGGCCTGTGCCTGTAACTACGCCATCACCTAAATACTTTTGTTTTTCCATACCGAAGTTAGTGCAACGGTGAGTAACAAATTTATCAAACTCCATAAATGTGCCTTTATCGAGAAGAAGGTCAATTCTTTCTCTGGCAGTAAGTTTGCCAGCCTGATGCTGTTTTTCAATTCTTTGGATACCGCCGCCAAGTTCTGCTTGAGATGACAGTTCCCTGAGTTTTTCAATTTTTTCCTTCATAGGCTTTTACTCCTTAATGAATAATTCTATACTCTATTGAACACCATAAAAAATAATATGTCAACCATAAATTAAGATAAAAAAAGTATTTAATAAGAATTGTGTTACTTGAAATTTTTAGGCGGATATATTATATAACATAATTTTAGATTTGTAAATATATTATTTTTAATATGGTTCCATTATGTTTTATAATAATATTTGAAAAATAATTTTTTTATGGTACTATAAATAATTATATGATTTTTTTACACAATTTCTACACAAGGGCATAAAATGAAAGATAAGCTATTTTATTTTTTACTTTTTATTGTATCAATTATTGTATTTGGAATTATGGTATTTTCTCTTGCTGCTAAAAAAGGGCCATATTTAAGTATTTTTATTCCTGCTGCATTGATTTATATATTAGTGTTTATAATATCTTTTATTAAGAAAAAGAAAGAAATATATTATTTTCTGCTTTTTATGTTATTATTTTTTATTATTGTTGTATTTTTTGGCATTTTATTTATTTTTACAATAACTATAAATATGAATACTCCTAAACAGATGTTTGTAGAGCTGTTTTTATGGATTTTAGAAATGTGCTTTTTTGTGCCTTTTATGTTTAGTATTATAGTTAAACTATATAAACTTTCGTTACAGACTAATAATATTTTATTAAAAACAGGTTTAAAAATGAATTACATATTTTTCTTTATTATTACGGTAATAATACTTGTTTTTAACTTATTAAATTCATTTTATATATTAAATTGATTATATTAGAAAATATCATATTGATTTTTACATAAATATATTATATTTATAACTGGGATTTACGGGCAGTCGCTGGTAATTTATTACGAGAGGAAAGTCCGGACACTATATGAGCATAATGACTGATAACATCAGTTCGCAGTAATGCGGGGAAAGCGTTACAGAAAATAACCGCTGCGCAGGCAGTAAGGGTGAAAAGGTGAGGGTAAGAGCCCACCGCTGCTTTTGGTAACAAAAGTATGGGAACAAGCCCCATTAAGTGCAAGGCAAATAGGCTGGAACGGGTTGCTCAGCCCATTTTTTCCAGCGGGTAAGCTGCTTGAATTATTAAGCAATTAATAATCTAGAGAAATGACTGCCGCCTTTTTATAAAGGTACAGAATCCGGCTTATAGTAAATCCCTTTTTTTTATATAAAACCCTGACCTAATATGTCAGTAATATACTGGTATTCATAAGGGTTGCTTAATACAGAGCCATAAAGCCAGAAAGTTATTCCGTCTGTTGCATAGCCCTGGCCTAATATATGCAGCATATTTTGAGTTTCTAACTGTTTTGCCTGATAAAATGTATTTTTGCCGTCAGATGCATAGCCATCACCTAAAAGCATAAAATAACCAATATCTGCATTTTCAAGTTTCACATTTCCGCAGTATATATTTGTTTTATCCTGCAGATAGTTATCGCCAATCATACTAATTGAAGTTAAATCTATACCTTCTATCTCTTTGCCTTTAAAGTAGATTTTAAATCTGTCAAATGAAAAGGCACTGTTTTCAGGAAGTATATCAAAGCTGTTTATATGCGGTGTAAAAGTATTAGCTGTTAAATATCCTTCCCAGTCCTCCTCTAAATAGCATAACTCACTGTCATCTTTAATATAGTTATTAGAAAGTATTACTACTTTTTCAGGGTTTATATTTTCAATAGGCAGTATTTTATAATATACACGCTTATTATCTGTGTAAATATCGCCTTCTATTTGGTGAAAATTATCTAAATCTATATTTTTGATAACCTGCCCCTTATAGATAATATTACTTCCTGCCTGCAATGCTCTGTGTATTATAAATGGATAAATCATAGCAGGGTTAACATCTGGAATAATTTTTTCTTTAAAATATGCGTTTTTATAATCTACAGCTGTTCGTGGAATATAATCTACAATCGTATTATAATCTGGATGTAAAAGGACGCAGAAAGTATCTGCATCTGCCTGCTCTACAAGCCTTTCCTTATAGTATACATTACTTTTATCTTTTGCAAAAAATGTGTTAATTTTTCCATTAGGGGTATCTACATAAACAATACTAAATGTTTCTGCATCTGCATTATCAAGCAGTATTGAGCTGTAATATATTTTATTTTTTATACGTTTGTATGAGCTTCCAAGCTCTATAATATCGCTGTCTGTAAGCGTGTTTGAAGTATCAGATACAGAACTGTCAAAAAGTGATATTACTGACTGGAAATTGCCTTCTTTAATTATTTTATCTTTGAAAAATAAGTGTTTGCCGTCAGAGCCGTATCCAAAATCAAGTGCTTTAAATGATACAGGGTCTGCATCAAGTTTATCCATATAATAATAAACAGATTTATCATCTTTTAAGTACCCGCTGAAATTTTCATAATGAATATCTGTTTTTGAGCCGTCAAGACCTTCTATTATTCTGCCTTTAAAATATATATGAATATTATCTGAGGCAAGGCGGGAGCGAACACGCAGACCAACTGGGTTTACATTTTCAATTAAAACTGCACCGTTTTTATCACAAAAATATGCTTTTGTTTTGTCTGCTATATAATATTCATTTAATACTCTTGCTTCTTCAGGATTAAGTTTATTTAATGGAGTTGTTAGATAATAAACGTGATTTTTATCTTTAAAAAAGTTTTTACCAAGGTTTGTGATTGTTTCGTTATCTATATGCTCAATACTTTGGCCGTCTAAGTATGTGCATACATTATCAGCAGCTAAAAATAAAGCATCAGGATATGAAACATCACCTGCAAGACGAAAAACCATAGGGTTGCTGTTTTCAAGCATTATGCCATTGTAATATACGTTTATATTGTCTGTAGCATACCCATTACCCTGCTTAAATACTCTAAAGTTACAGCTTAATTTACATATTGGCTGGCCTTGAAAGTATGCATAAGACTTATCTTTTGCATATCCGTAATTTAATACGAAAAATGATGCAATATCTGCATTTTCTACTTCCATGCTGCCATAATATATTTTACCTTTATCACTGCCATATCCTACGCCCAGCGAAATAAAAGATACAGGGGAGGCGTTAGGAACTATTTCTCCCTTGTCTGTTAAAACGTGTTTACCGTCAGTTTTATATTTTGCATCAGGAGTAATAACAGCAGGATGCTCAGGAGATGAAAATAATATAATATCTTCTAAATCTGTTTCTAATCTTTTTGTAATAAAATTATTGAATAATTGATATATATCTTTTTGCAGGTAATTTTCTAAAAAATCATCTTTCTGCATTAAATCATATATAAGGCTGTATTTGTATGGAAATACTGTATTTTTATCATTTATTTTAATAATTTTAAGATTATTTTTTGTTATTTCTATTGCATAGTTGATATTATTAAGAGATTTACTGCTTATAAGGCAAATATCTGCAGTATCATTATTTTTGAATGATGCAATACTTAAAAGCATAGCAGTATTAAAAACTGCTGCTTTAAAACCATTATACCTGTTTATTTCAAAGGCAAAATCAAGAGTATTCGTTTCATTGTTATAATATATTAGTAACGATTCTTTATCAAAAGAAAGGACCATTTCAGAAAGCTCATTTGCAAAAAAATTAGCAATAGAGCTGTATGGGGCTTTAATAGAGCCGCCTAGTAATGTATTTACAAAAGGGTCATCACTGTCGCAGTTAAAAAGTTCTGCTTGATTAACAAATTTGGCAGATGATGTAAGCCATGATTTAAAATCGGCTTCAGAAATATAAATTTTGGCTGTAATTATCCAGTTATTTTCCATATCACACCATTTTTATCCTATAATATTTATATAAGATTATTTTTATTATTTCAACTGATTTATGTATGTAATGTGTAATTTTTTTATAATTATATTAAAAATATCTTGAAAGTGTTAAAATAATAATATAAACTCTACGGAATTCAATAAAAATGAGGTCTATTATGAAAGGAATAATTGCTTTACTATCAATAACAATGCTTATTACAGCATGCTCACAGAATACAAACAGGCAGGAGTTTACTCAAACATCTAATAATAATGCTGCTGCTCCAGTTCAATCAATGGCAGCTAAACAGTCTTCTGCTGGCATGAAACTTACTAAACCAACAGAGCTGCTTCCAGAAATTACTGCAAAATATTCAGGTATTAAAATTGTTGCACTTAATAAAAATGATGGCTCTAAAATAGAAATAGATGCACCTTTTGGTCAAAAAACAGCTATCGGTAATACTGGTCTTGAAATAGAAACATCTTCTTATTTTACAAGCTTTACTATGGTTGACGGCGGCGTTCAAAATGTTAGTATGGAAGAAAACAATCCGGCTGCAAAAGTTGTTATATTAGATAACGGTACAAAAGTTTTTGACGGCTGGCTTTTCCAACAGTATCCTGATATGCATCCATTTGAACATGCTGTATATAAAGTAGTTCTTACAGGGGCTGTAAAAAAATAATATTTATTAAAGCGTTATTTATAAGCATAAATCAAACCCATGCATTATTTTATGTATGGGTTTTTTTATTAACTCTTTAGAGAGTTGAGCATAGCGAAACAAAA
>DXAQ01000059.1 GCA_019116905.1 Candidatus Mucispirillum faecigallinarum
TTCTGCATTTCCAGGACCATTTAGGGCAGATATTGTAAAAATTACAGCTGGTGTATTAAATGCAGCATGTCATAAAAATGTATCAAAATTAACATGGGTAGCTGGCACTCAAATTGGCAAGACTGAAACAATATTAAATTCATTAGGCTATATTATTACAGAAAGCCCTGCAAGTATTATGCTTGTCTACCCTGAAAAAGAAGATGCATTAAGTATGGGTTCTGGCAGATTAAAAGATATGATAGATAATGCAAGAGATAATATATTAAAAGAGCGTGTAGATTTAAGTAATAAGCGCAGTAAAAAATATGAAGTGCCATTTTTAGGAGGTATTTTATATCTTGCATGGGCAACGAATGTAAACAGACTTTCATCTCGCCCAGTAAAGTATTTATTTTTAGATGAAATAGATAAATACCCGGCACATATTCCAGGTCATGGCTCGCCATTATCACTAGTGCAGGATAGAAAGAAATCATTTGCTAATTCTAAAATTATTATGGCAAGCACTCCCACTTTTGAAGATGGTGCAATATGGCAGAGTTTTCAATCATCAGATTATAAGTTTTACTATAAAATGCAGTGCAGCTGCGGTGAAATGTTTACTTTTGATATTTCAAACTTATATACAGATGATGATGGTGTTTATTATTTATGCCCGCATTGCAGCATAAAATATAGAGATAAGGATAAGCCTGTATTAATTAATAATGGGGCTTGGATTAGTGAAGATAATTACGAGTTAGAGGAAGTATTAAACTTTGGCTATAAATTAAATATTGGTTTTCATGCTAACAGCTTTTATGCACCAGCATTAAGTTTTACTGATATTTACAATCAAAATAAAAAGATGATGCAAAATAGCTTTGATGCTCGTGTTTTTGTAAATGGCTGGTTAGGGCTTCCTTATAGTGATGATGATTTAACAGGTGCAGATTTTGAAATAGATAAACTTATGGAAAGAGTGGAAGATTATAACGAACTTCCAGCTGGCGTGCTTGCCTTAACATGCGGAGTAGACGTTCAGAAAAACAGGCTAGAATATTTAGTTATTGGCTGGGGTTTAAATCGTGAAAGCTGGGTGGTAGATAAGGGTGTAATAGTAGGCGATACCATGCAGGAAGGCGTATGGAGCGAGCTTGATTTAATAGTGGTGCATAAAAAATATAAACATAAAAAAGGTATAGAATTAAAGATAATGGTTACATTTGTTGACTCAGGCTTTAATACAAATATGGTTTATGCTTATACAAAAAGGCGGGAGAGCCTGCGGGTATTTTCTATAAAGGGAGCAAACAGGAGCGATGCAGTAGAAGTATCAACGCCTAAAAGGTCAGGTTTTGAAAAGGCTTTAAGGTATGATTTAGGGGTGCATAGCATAAAGCAGAATATTTATTATTTTTTATCATTAAGTGAGCAGGGTGCTGGCTATATGCACTTTAAAAATAAATTATGTGATAAAGCATTTTTTGAGCAACTAACAGCTGAAAGGTTAGTGGTAAAAAATGAACATGGCAAAAAATATGAAGCATGGGAAAAAATAAGAGAAAGAAATGAAGTGCTTGATATGTATTGCTACTGTTATGGTGCGGTAAATTTAATATTGCATAAGTTGCCAGCTTATTCTGCCCAGTTAGAACAGTTAAGATAATATATAAAAAACATTGGAGGGAATATGCAAGAAAAAATATATACAGTAAAAGAAATAGCAGGTATAGAGCAGGTCTCTGAAAGTTTAGTTTATGACTGGGTAAAGCTTGGATATTTACAGGTTGAAAGGACGCCATCAAAAAAGCAGCAGGGCAGAATATCTATAACTGAGAAAGCGTATAGAGATTTTAAAGAGTTATTTAAAAAAGGTGTGTAAGGTATGAGTAAAGCTATAAAGAAAAGATATGATAAACAAGTAACAGAGAGAAAATGTAAAGTAGTAAAAGCCCGTAAAGGTAATGTGAGGATGTTGCATTATCCTGCTGATGGTGGGTATTGTGAAACTACTATTGTATATTCAAATAAATTTAAAGTTCAATTCGCAAAATCTAATATAAGTGATTATGAGATGAATTGTGAAGATTGTTGGACTGCTGGTCCTTATTCTGTTAATGTTGGATTAATGTATCATGCTCCAGAAAATGCAGAAAAAGGGCACTTAATAGAAGTTGTATGTCATAAATGTGGTAAAAGATACTTACTAAAGCCTGTATTACATGTTCATTATGAGCTTGTAGGTGATAGTGATGATTTTGATTATCTTCCATTAAAAGAGCTTTTCGAAGGAGAATAATGTGCCTTATGAATATATAAAAGTGCTGGAATTAAAAAGCTGTGATTATGACGATTATAATGATAATAAAAAAGCTCGCCCTTTCAGGCAGAAAGAACTCCATCAAAAAAGCAGCAGGGCAGAATATCTATAACAGAGAAGGCGTATAGAGATTTTAAAGAGTTATTTAAAAAGTAACGGTTATGTATTTTTGGCTATTTCTGTGTTGTTTTTAAAATTTACTCAATCATTTACTTATTTTGTAAACTCATTCGTAAATTTTAAAAGCCGCCTTGAACTAGCCAAAAATCTTATAACCTTTATGGTCTTATCTTCCATTTTATACTTTGTTATCATTATTTACTAGCTTATATTGGTTTAAAAAAACTCACTTATAAAAATAATGCTTGCTTTTTTATTTTTTTGGATATATGTAGTAAGTATCCAAAAAACACCAAAGGCAGAGCGTAATAACTTTGTTACAGTTAAATAAGTATGCTTTTAAAGCATTTAATATGTGGCAGGAGCCTTATATCGTGAGGTATAGGGGAGCTTTTCCTTTGGGGGCTTGGATATACCTGCCACTTTTTTCATATCCAAAGAAAGTGAGCAAAAAAATAAACCAAAGGAGGCTCACAATGAGCAATATTCAAACTTTTAATAATTCGGCACTGGGTAAGTGCAGGGTTATTGGTAATCAGGAAAATCCACTATTCTGTTTAAAAGATGTGTGTGATGTCTTGGAAATTCAAAACCATAAAGATGTAAAAGCTAGTATTATTAATGAATTTGGAAAGGGGGTAGATTTAATCTACCCCCTTGAAACTGCTGGTGGTATTCAGCAGGCTACATTTATTACAGAGCCGCAGCTTTATTTTGTGCTTATGCGAAGTGATAAACCAAAGGCACGCCCTTTCAGGCAGTGGGTAATAAATGAAGTATTACCCAGCATAAGAAAAACTGGCACATATTCTATAAATAGTATAGTAAATACTGGCTTTATTTATAAAAAGTTTAATAATATAGATATTGCTATACTGCCTGATGAAAAGCATGAGTTTTTACTTTCTACAAATGCAGTAGCCAGTGGATATGGTGTATATGACAGCACAATAAGAAAGCACATGCAAAAGCACAGTGCAGAATTATTACAAGACATTCATTATAAGTATATGCCAAATAAAAAACTTTTTTGGACTAAAAAAGGTGTATTACAACTTTCACATTATATTAAAGATGAAAAAGCAATGCTTTTTAAAACCTTTATAGAAACTATTGTAATTAATAAAATAACATCAGATATTTTTTCAAACAATGCTGTAAATGTAAAAATAATGCGGTCAGATTTAAATTATTTAGATTTTATGAATGTTCGTTTTACATTAATGCAGCATGATATGACTATATGGTTTAAAGCTTCAGAAGTTGTAAAATGTTTAGATTTTAATGCAGCGGAAAAAGTATTTTCTAACTTTGATGTATGGGAATACACAAGACAGTATAAAACCCAGTGCAAAACAACCAGCAGTTTTGAAGAAGTGCTTTATATCAGCTTACAGGGCTTAAAAGCTATTATATCACAAATGGATAAAAATATTAAAGCAAAACTTTTTGGTGGTTTTTTAGATAAAGTTTTTAATGCACCAAAAGAAATAAAGCATTTTGAAATAGCATATAATGACATGGCAAAAGATGAAAAAATACAGGATATAAAATCAATGGCATATTTAATATATTCTGCTGTTAATTCAGATATGGCACAAGATAAAATGCTTTATGAAAGTATAAAGCAGGTAACAAGCTCGCTTTATAATAATATTAAAAATTTATAAAATCATTGAGGGTAAAAACATGAAAGAATTAAATATATACAACATAGATAATATAGATATATTAAGAGCAGAATATAAAAAATTAGAAGAAAAATATGAAAGTTTATCTAGTTTATCTTTAAATATGACAGATGCCATAACACAATATTTTCCATTAATCACTTTTATATCTTATGTAGTAGAAAATTATGAACAGTTTGAAGAAATAGAAGGACCTTTAAAATGGGCAGTTACAACTATTTCTATTGCAGCTTTTAAGAAAGAAAAAGAATTAAATAAACAGTGGTATAATTATAGAGGAAATAAGTAAAAATTATGTAAGGGTTAGCAAGGCTAACCCCTGCTTTTTTGATATTTTTTATACATATTATATTTATAATCTTCATTGTTTTAAATATAGATAAATATATTAAATTATAAATATGTATTATTTTTTTTAATAAAATGTATTGAAAAATTAGAAGTATTTAGTTATAAAAGAAAATAATTATGTAACAGATTTAGCAAACAGTTTGTTTAAAAGTTCTGTTAAAAGTTAAGTTAAAAGTTTTATTAGCTGTCATATATTGGCAGTAATGTATGTATAATATACTCATGGAGGTGTATTATGGAAGGCAAATATAGTGTTGATACAATTAGTAAATATATTATAAATTATTGTGATGAACATTTTGGAGGAGTTTCAAATCTTCGTTTACAAAAATTATTATATTTTGTTCAAGCTCAATTTATTATGGATTTAGATATTGCAGCATTTAAAGAAGAAATTGAAGCTTGGAGTTTTGGCCCAGTTGTTCCAGAAATATATAGAAAATATAAAATATTTGGTCGTGATAATATAATTTTAAATACAAATGATGATATTAAAAAATATTTATTTAGTTTTGATGATGCGATAAATGAAGAAATTTCTAAGGAAGATATGCATATTATTGATAAGGCATTAAAGGCAACAGCAGATGTATCTACTGCTGAATTAGTGCGTGTTAGTCATATACAAGACCCATGGAAAAATGCATATAAAGGTGAAAATTTTTTTGGTAGTATAATAAAAAAAGAATCTATAAAGAAATATTTTGTGGGTTAGTGATGTCTGATACTAATCAAGAAAAGCTGCTTACAGGGCTTGATAAGGAAAAAAAACAAGTACTAGACTATACAGCTAGAACAAAGTTTGCAGATATGTTTAATACATTATTAGTTGCTAATCAGAGCTATAATCCAGATGATACATTGAATGCAATTAGTACATATGTAGATAATTATGATGAATTTAATATTGTATATTACTCTGTAATATCAAATACTATTTTTTTTGATGAAAGATTTAAGAAAGAAGATTTTTATTCGAATATTGAGAGTTTTTTATCTAAAGTTAGTAATTCTTATAGAGTGATGAAAGAACGAAATGATAGTGAAATAGATAAGATGGCTGTAATTTATCGTTTTGCTATTAAAATGTTTGAACATGTTAGTTTAGCTGCAACTCAAGTTGATAAAATTTCTGGTTCCATAATTATTGAAACAGAAAAAGCAGTGCAAGAAACTAAAAAAGAAGTTAATACAACACTTAAAGAACAGTCAGATAAAGATAAAGAGGAAATAAAAAAATATTATAAAGGGCTTGAAAAAGATTCTATAACGATTATGGGTATGTTTGTAGCAATAGTATTGGCATTTACTGGTTCAGTTATTATTCCTACAAATTTGGTAAATAATGCTGCAAATATTGAGCCAGCAAAATTAGTCTTGTTGCTTTCGGGTGTTGCATTTATTTTTATTAATTTGCTTTATCAGTTAATAAGATTTCTTTTGATTATTAATGAGAAATCTGAGTCTATAACAAAACTATATGATATAAGTGTAGTAAATGTTATTCTAATAATTGTTTTTGCAGTATCATTATATTGTTTATAGATATATTGAATATGTTTATAATATATGATTTTTAAATTTTTTGCCTTATGATTGATGAATTATTTGATTTAGAAGAAGAACTTGTATTTTTCGCTAATTATATAAATAGTTTTCCTTATATATGACAGATATATCATCATGCATTTTTTGAAAAATTATAAAAAACAGATATTCAGCAGGGCCAACCCCCTGCTTTTTTTATATCTGAAATCAAATCATTTAAAATCCCAGAAATTACAAAAATTCCAAAAATCACAGAAATTACAGAGTATATCATATTACATGTTATTATCTTAATCAGGAGATAATACATGTCAATAACATTAGAAATAGCTGAAAAGAATTTACAAAAATGGTTAGAGGCTGAATCTAAATTATGCCATATTGGCACATATCAAATAGGAGAAAGAACTTTAACTTATCGTAATTTAAAAGAAGTGCGTGAAAGTATAGATTATTGGCAATCTAAAGTTAACTCTTTAAAGCGTGGCGGAGCTTTTAAAATACATAGAGCTGTGCCACACAGGTAATAAATAATGAATATTATAGATAAAATAAGGACCTCGTTTTTTAAGCATAACGCAAACCTCGCTGGTGAAACCGCATTACTTGATGCTGCTCATAATGCAGCATCAGGTGTGCGGCCATCAATGGTATCTTTTAAGCCCCTTGAAAGGGTGGCAGATAGTGATATTGTTGGCGAGTTATCTACTATAAGAGCTCGCAGCAGAGATATTATTAGAAACAGCAGCATAGGTGCAGGTATTGTAAAATTAATGTGCCGTGGTGTTATTGGTGATGGTTTAAAATTGATGCCTGCTATTAATGGGGCAGTGCTTGGCTTATCAAGAGAAAAAGTAAAAGAAATAGAAAATAAAATAGAAAGTGAGTTTGCATTATGGGCAGAAAGTTTATTCTGCGACAGTGAGCGCACTTTAAATTTTTACGCTTTGCAGGATTTAGCATTTTCATCATTTTTAGAAAATGGTGATGTATTTGCACTACTTACATACATTAAAAATCCTGTAACAGATTACACTTTATCAATAAATTTAATAGAAAGTGATATATGTAATACTCCCTCCAATTTATTAACAGCTGCAGGTGTGATGCTGGGCATTAGAAAGAATAAGTATAATGCCCCAGTATCATACTTTTTTAAAACAAATTTGCCGCGTAATGAAATGGAAGCATTTAACTATTATTCAATGCCTTTTGGAATTGATGAGTATAGAGAAGTGCCAGCTTATGATGCAAGAAATCGCAGGCAGTTGCTGCATATTTTTAAAAAGAACAGACCAGGCCAAACTCGTGGAGTGCCATTTTTAACTCCTGTATTAGAGCAGTTAAAACAAATAGAAAGATATTCTGATGCAGAGCTTATGGCATCAGTTATTGCCAGCAAATATACAGTATTTATCAAAAATCCATTAAATGAAACATTAGTGCCGGAAAATATTACTGGTGAACCTGGAGCAGAGCAGCATGATAATGATTTACACTTGGGCGATGGTGTTATTGCAGAGCTTGGCGAAGGCCAGGATATAACTATTGCAAATCCTGCTCGCCCTAATGCTCAGTTTGCTGATTTTATATCATTTACAATTAAAAAAATTGGTATGGGTTTAGGCTTGCCATTTGAAGTTTTAATGCAGTCTTTTACATCAAGTTATAGTGCAAGCCGTGGGAGTTTGCTTGAAGCTGAAAAAACATTTTTAAAATACAGGCAGGCTTTTATTAATGATTTTTGCAAGCCAGTATATGAACATTTTTTAGATGAAATGGTGTCATTAGGTAAAATTGATGCACCAGGTTATGATGAGCCTGCAAAAAGAAAGGCATATTTAAACGCTTACTGGCTTGCTCCTAAAAAAAGCCAAATAGATGAATTAAAAGAGGTAAATGCAGCTGTAGCAAGAATTGAAGCAGGGCTCTCAAATAAGACAGTTGAAACAATGAATTTAACAGGTATGAAGTATGAAAATGTGCTTGAAATAAGAAAACATGAAATAGAAATGGAAAAAGAAATACAAGAAAATAATGATAGAGCGTAGCCGAGCGTGTATCGGCAGAGCGATACCTTAACCGATGGGGGAAGGTGGAAAGGGGGAAAAACGGAATTTCCCCCTTCCAGGAAGGAGTGTAACATGAATAGCATTTATGCAATGGAAGAAAGTTCATTAAATAAATATTTATCAATATATGATAATGCTGCACTGCATGAAGCAATAAATAAGTATGCAGGACAGGTTGATTATAAAACTTATGATGTAACATATCATGGCAATGTTGGAGTAATTCATATTTCTGGTATTATTTCTCGCCATGCTGATATGCTTGCCAGCTTTTTAGGTATGGGCAGTGCCGCTATTGAAAATATAGCAAAAGATTTTCAAAGCTTACTTGATAATGATGAAGTTAAATCAATTATTTTAGATTTTGATACGCCAGGTGGAGCAATAACGGGTGTAAATGAGCTTGCTGAAATCATATATAATGCTCGTGGAATTAAACCTATTAAGGCTTATGTTACAGGTATGGCATGCTCTGCTGGGTATTTCTTAGCAGCAGCTTGTGATGAAATAATAATTGATGAAATGGGCTCTGTTGGCTCAATCGGTGTAATGCGAGTAGTATCAAAATCTAATGAAAAATCAGTAATATTCAAATCAAGCCAAAGCCCTATGAAAAATGTAGAAGCAGAATCAGAGCTTGGAAAGGCAGAATATCAAGCAAAAGTAGATTATCTTGCATCTATTTTTATTGATAAGGTTGCAAAATATAGGGGCATAACAAGTGATGAAGTAATAAACAGAGGAAATAAAGGCGGTGTGCTTGTTGGTGCTGTAGCTGTTACTGCTGGGCTTGCTGACAGGCTGGGAAGTATGGATATGTTAATAAATGAGTTGAATAATAAAGGTAAAAAAGAAAATCATAAGGAGATAAAAATGCAAGAAAATGAAAAACTGGAAGAAAAAACTGTTGATACTGCACAAATTGAAGCTAATGCAGTAGCTGCTGAGCGTAAAAGAGTAGCAGAGCTTATGGCAATACAAGTGCCAGGATGTGAAAAACTGGTGCAGGAAGCAATATCAAGTGGTGCATCAGTAGCAGATACAAATGCTCGCATTGTAGCTTATATTCAATCTGAAGAATATAAAGCATCTTTTCAAAAAGAAGAACATGCAGTAGTGCAGGCGGTAGAGCCTATTGTGGCAGGTGCTGATATGTTAGATATGAGCAAAGAGGATACTCAGGTAAATGCAATGCTTGAATTATCCAAGCAGTTTGAAAAGAGTGTGAGATAAGGAGGATATGTTATGCCAGGATTTGAAAGCGATACATTAAATTATGATAACCTGCTTGCTGGTGGTGATTTTACAGTTTTAGAAGTAGGCACAGTTGATGAAGCTGGTGAAGTTAAACGAGGCACAGTTTTAGGCAGGGTTTCAGCAACTAATTCATTTAAGATTTGTAAAGATGCTAATACTGATGGTTCTAATAAACCAGTTGCGATACTTGCAGAAGACTTGCCAGCAGGTGCATCAAATAAAGATAAGTATATTTATCTTGCTGGCAACTTTAATGCATCGGCAGTGATATTTGATGAAGGTGTATCAAGTAAAGGTAAGGCTAAAATTGAGCTGCATAGTAACTCAATATTTTTAAGATAAGGAGAAAAACATGGCAGATAATGCAATCATCTATGATAATAGAGTTTTAACAAAAGTTGTATTAGGTGTAGCACCTAAAAGAAATTTTTTCAAAGATACTTTTTTTAGCAATGAAATACAATCAAGCACAGATACTATCCAGCTTGATATTGATGCAGTAGGTAATGGTATTGCTCCTTTTGTATCCCCTATGAGTGAAGGCTCTGTGATGTTTAAACAGGGGTATAATACAAATATATTAAAAACTGCATATCTTGCACCTTATGTGAACATAACTCCACAGGATTTTATGTATCGCACTGCTGGTCAAAATCCTTTTAATGCGGGTAATGCTGAAATGGAAGTTATTACTCGCCATTTAGTAAATTTAAAAAGGGCTGTTGAAAATACAGAGGAGTTAATGTGTGCACAAGCTGTTATTAATGGGCAAATTACCTATGAATATAAAGTGGGTGATTCTGTTAAACCTCAATCAATAACTTATAATAGAAAAGCAGAACATACTATTGCTTTAACAGGCACTAATCAATGGGGTAATACAGGTAGCGATGTTTTAAAAAATATCCGTGAATGGCGTTCATTAATACTTAAAAATGGTCATAATGCCCAGGCTGATGTGTTAGTTTTAGGCTCAAAAGCTGCAGCTCTTTTCTTTAAAGATGAAAATGTAAAAGAGCTTTACTCATCAAGTAAATATGGAATTACAAAAATGGAAGTATCAAGTGATATGCCAGGGCTTTTTAGTTATGGATATATACCAGGTATCGGCACTGTTTATGAATATGAAAGATATTATGATAAAGCTGGCCAATCTGTAAATATGATTGCTGATAATGCTTTTATTTATGGTGCATCTAAGGCTGGCAATTTTATGGCTTATGGTGCAATTCAGAATTTTGATGCAAATGCTGGTAATGGATTACTGCCTACAAAAATGTATGCAAGCTATATCAATAAAGACAGCAAAAATAAAAAGGTAATGGTGGAAAGTTCGCCGCTGCCGTGTCTAGCGAATCCGAACTGTGTAGTTGCTGGTAAAATCACCGAATAATTACGGCAGCATATTTTGCCTTTATACTTCGTTGTTTGGATTTTTACTTTTATCATTTACTATTTATGTAAACTCAAAAAGATAAAAATCCAAGCCGCCTTGTCTAAAAGGCAAAATCTATCTGCCTTGTTGGTGGTTAGAGAAATCTTATAACCTTTACACAAAAGGAAATATTATGAGTAAAAAGCAAGAACAAATTGTTGAACAAAATGCAGAGCAGGAAGAAAAAGAAGTAACAAAGGAAAATACAGTTATAGAAGCACCAGAAAGTATTACTGGTGAAGTGCCTGCTGAAGATAAACAGGAAGAAACAGAAGTAAAATATAAAGCAAAAGCATGTATTTATTATGGCAATAAAAAGATTATGCCAGGAGAAATATTATTAAATGTTGAAACTAATACAATACATTCTTTGCTAAAAAATGGCTTTATTGAGCTAGTTTAAGCTTAGGATAAGCGACGCGAAGCGTAAGCAACAAGAGACTTGCTCTCGTAGTTGCGTGGTTTAAAAAATACACGGATGTATTTTTTAATAAAAATTTAAATGGAAATTATATGAAAAAATTAATATTAAAAAGAATAGATAGCAGCAGTGAATGTGTTTTAGGTGTTTTAGAGCTTGATGGTAAAGAAATATGTAAAACATTAGAACTGCCATGGCGTGATAATGAAAAAGGCATAAGCTGCATACCAGCTGGGGAATATAAATTAAGCCCGTATCCAAGCAGCCGTTTTGGTGAAGTTTATATTGTAAATGATGTGCCAAATAGAACTGGCATCTTAATACATACAGGTAATACTGCATCGGATATTGAAGGCTGTATTTTAGTTGGGGATAGTTATGGTAAGCTAAACGGTAAAAGGGCAGTGTTAAACAGCAGGCAGGCTTTTAATTTTATAAAAGAGCTGCTTGGTAATGAAGAATATATGCTTAATATAGTTAATGCTTATGAATCTTAAAACTCAATTTAATAAAGATTTAGAAAGTGTATTTTTTAATTTAGATGAATTTGCTGAAATAGTAAACCTTAATGGTGTAGAAGTTAAAGGCATATTTCAATCAGTTAAGTATGAGCCTTTCAGCATAAATAAAAACGATTCATCTATTTTAGGCATATCTAACAGTTATGTTAAACTTTACTATAAGGAAGTGGATGCTGCTGAAGTGTTTAAGGCTCAGGACGAGCCGTCTTTAGTAAGTGCAGGAGCATTTACTGCGACTAAACGCGATTTAAAAAATTCAGGGACGAATTTTTTAAATAATTTAGATTTTTTTGTTTCACAGCAGATTATGGTAAATGGTGAATACTATACTGTTGAGTATATTGAGAAAGAGCAGGGGGTGAATATATTAACCCTTAGCCGTGCATCTGCAAGGTAAGGCTTTGTCTTTTAAGTTTATACTGCGTTATTTTTAAAATTTACTCAATTATTTACTATTTTGTAAACTCATTCGTAAATTTTAAAAGCCGCCTTGTCTAAACTTAAAATCTTAAAGCCTTATAGGTGGATTATGTTTGTAAATTTAAAGTAGTAAAAACAAGGATATGTAATCATGCAAATAGATATAAAATTAGATAGCGAAGCTCGTGATTTACTAAATGCTTTTCCTGAACGTGTAAGTGTTGCATCAAGCAGGGCAGTAATCAGGGCACTTGATGGAATTAATACTGACAGCTCTAAAATAATACGCCAAAGATACAATGTTAAAAAAAGAGATATATCTATTGGTGTAAGAAAATTTAAAGCTACAAGAAGCAGGCTGGAAGGGCGTATTGAGTTTGGTGGTAAGCCGATAGCTTTAGAAAAATTTAACCCTAGCCCTAAAAGGTTTACAAAAAATAAACCAAAGCATGGCATAAGTGTTGAAATACGCCGTGGCAAAAAAACATTGTTCCGTTCAAGTTTTATGAGCAGGGCAGGGCTTATATTTGTGAGACAGGGAAAAGAAAGGCTGCCAATTAAGCATCTTTATGGGCCTAGAATTTATCAGATGATAGATAGTGAATCAAAAGAGTTAATTAGGGCAGGAGCAGAAGAAAGACTGCTTACTAATTTTAAGCATCAAATGAGGTTAGGAGCAAAGTATAGATAATGGGGTGTATATGGCTTTTAGGATAAAAGCCCGCTTGCGTAAGTGTTTACGAATTTAGTTCGGAAACACGCAGTTTTCAAAATTTAAGGATAAATTTTGAAATAAAAGTGAACGGAATGAATAAATTGGATTTATTCCAATTTATAAATGGAGTGTCAAATGACTGCTGTAAATCTATTATTAAATTTAAAATCCATGCTGGAATCGGAATTTGAAAGGTTAGTATTGACTGGCAGAAATAAAGAAATAGAAAAACAGCCATTAAAAGCTGATAGTGTTATAAGTATTGATAAAAATGCTTATTCTAAACCTAATGTTTATGTTGGGTTTAGGCCTGTTTCTGTTAACCAGTATGATTTTCCAGCGGTTGTAATTGTGCCGCCAGTGAAAGCTAGAGAGAGCCAGGAAGAAAAAGAATATGATATTACATTTTTATTATCAGTTAAACATAATCTAAAAGCAGTAGATAATAATGCTACCCTTGAAGCTATAAGTTTTATGGAAAGAATAAAAGATATAATATTTAAAAATCGCCTTGTTGGCGGTTTTGCCTTGAATTTTGAAAATATAGAATGGGGCGTAGATATTATAATGAACTCACCAGATATAAGTGTTGGTGAGATAAATTGTACATATAAATCATTAAATAATTATAAATAATAAGGAGAAAATATATGGCACATGGAATTAGTGTTTCAGAACAGGCTACCAGTGTAAAATCTATGGTAGCAGGAGATAGTGCATTACCATTGATTTTTGGCACTGCACCTGTAAATATGTTAGAAAATCCAACATTGAATGAGCCTGTGCTCTGCTTATCTTATTCAGAAGCAGTAAAAGCATTTGGCAGCATTAAAGATAATAATGATTATACATTATTGCAGGCGATAGAAATATTATACTCGCTTTATGGAATTTCTAAGGCGGTATTTGTAAATGTTTTAGATAAAGCAAAGCATAAAAAAACACAGTCTGAAGCAGTGTATTCATTTGTTAAAGATAAAGTGGAGCTGCCACATGTTGGTATTTTAAAAGAAACTGTGGTTGTAAAAGCTGACGCAGAGCCTGCAGCTGTTGATGTAGATTATACCCTTGCATTTAACGAGTATGGTAAATTAATTATTACAAGGGTTGCAGAAGGCTCATTATTAGCTGAAGATGAACTTACTGTTCAATATGATTATATTGATATAAGTATGGTAACAGCTGATGATATAATCGGTGGAATAGATGCAGAAACTGGTAAGAAAAAAGGCTTAGAAGTTATTGCAGATGTTTTCCCAGCTTATGCTGTAATACCTACATTGATACTTGCACCAGGATTTTCTCATCTTCCAGGTGTTGCAAAAGTTATGGCCACAAAAACAAAAAATATTAATGGTGTATTTAATGCAGTAGCTATTGCAGATATTCAAGATAGCACTTTAAAAGTATATAATAAAGTGCCTGAATATAAAAATAATAACTCTATAATAGATGCTAATTTAATTGTATGTTTTCCTCGTGTTACTAATGCAGGAAGTGAGCATTGGTTATCTACTCATTTGGCTGGTGTAATTGCTACAACTGATAGTGATAATGGTGGAGCTCCACATATAAGTCCATCAAATCAAAGTGCAAAAATAGATGGTTTAATAAATAATGGGGAAATTATTAAACTTGGTTTAGATGAAGCTAACTATCTTAATGAAAATGGTATTGTTACAGCATTAAATTTTATTGGTGGATTTAAAATCTGGGGAAATAGAACATCAGCATATCCATCAAACACAGATGTAAAAGATATGTTTATACCAGTTCGCAGGGTATTCTCTTGGATTGGTAACACATTAGTTACTAATTTTTGGCAAAATGTAGATATGCCTATCAATAAAAGAAATATTGAAAATATCTTAAATAATGTTCAGTTTTGGCTAGACAGCCTGCAAGCTGAAGAAGTTTTAAATGGTGCAACAGTAACATTTCCAGATGAGTTAAATTCAGAAACAGAACTTTTAGCTGGTAGGTTGAAATTTAAACTGCAAATGGCTGCACCAACTCCAGCTGAAGATATTGAATTTATTCTCGAATATGATGTTAGCTTATTAAATATTTAATGTAAGGAGAATGACATGAACTTAAAAGGTGGAGCATTAACGGCTTTTAATGTATTTGCAGATGGCATAAAAATTACAGATGTTACTGATGTAAAGCTGCCAGACAGGGAAGCTATGACTGTAACATTAAATGGAACTGGAATAGCTGGTGAAGTAAATATGCCTTTAAAAGGTAAATTTGCTTCTGCTGAATGTGGCTTTACAGTAGGCACTCCAGTGCAAAATGCTTTTTTAACAAGACCTGGCTATATAAATCTTGCATATAAAGGTAATATGCAAAAAATAGAACCTTTAACAGGAATAGCAGTAGATGTAGCAGTAAAAATTGAAGCTCGTTGTATATTCAAGAAAAAAACTGGCGGTAATTTTAAAGTAGGCGAAGGTTTAGGTCAAGAATACACTTATGAAGTTGTTGCATGGAAAGAGTATAATGATAATATTATGGTATTCCATGTAGATAAGATTAATAATATATATTTTGAACTTGGAACTACAGGTAATGTTGCTGAAAAAATTAATATCGGCGAGTTATAATTATATCTTTTTGGCTATTTCTGTGTTGCTTAAAAAATTAGTTCAGTCATTTACTTGTTTTGTAAACTCCTTTCACTAATTTTTTAATGCGCCTTGAACTAGCCAAAAATCTTATAATTTTTATGTTAAATTATTTTAAGGAGAAATATAAATGGCAAAAGTTATATTATCAGATAACAGAGAAATAGAAGTAAAGCCTGCCAAAGTAGGCATGGTAAGTAATGCTCAAAAGATGTATAAGGAAGAGTTTGAAAGAGAGATGTATGTAGTATCTCAATGTTCATCTCTGGGAATGGACGAAGTAGAAGATTTAGAATTAAGTGATTATCAAAAATTAGTAGCAGCAGCATTTAAGCTGGGAAAGTAATAATCACCTATGATGATGTGGCAGTATTATGCCACATCTTACATATTCCATTATCTGATGTTTATGAGATGACGATGCAGGATTATACTGAGTTTTTAAAATCAGTTAATAAAATCATTAATGCAAAATATGGTGTAAAATAATATGGCAGTAGAACGTGTTGGATTATCATTTGTTATTGGTGCAGCATTATCAAGTGCATTTAAAACTAATTTTAAGACTGTAAATACATCAATATCAAGTATTCAATCTAGTATTAAAGAATTATCTAAAGAGAGATTGGATATTAATAAACAGATAAGATTAAACCCAGAAAAAGCCGAAGAATTTCAAACAAGATTATCAGAGATTGATAAAGAACTGACAAGGCTTGAAGCTCGTAAAGAAATAGAAATAAAGTTTGAATCAAACCTTAAGGATTTCAAAGGAAATCTATCAGAAATTGGTAAAATAACAGCAGGTATAGCAGCAGGTGCAGGAGTAGCATCTGCAGTAGGTGCAAAATTTGTTCAGTTTGGAAATGAATATACTCGCACTATGAATAGTGTAGCTGCTCAAACTGGAGCGACAGCTAAAGAAATATCTGAATTTGGTAAAATAGCTCAAGAGATATATGGCAGTGGTAAAGGCGAGAATATGCAAAGCATAGCTAATGCCTTGACTAGTATAAAGCAGACTGCTGGGCTTGCTGGTGATGAACTTAAAGTAGCAACAGAAGCATCTATTGTTTTAGGTGATACGTTTGGTTTTGAAGTAAATGAAACTACACGAGCAGCTAGTGCTTTAATGAAAAATTTTGGTATTAATGCAAAAGAAGCTTATGGTCTTATAGCTGTTGGTGCTCAAAATGGAGCAAATAAAAATGGCGATTTGCTTGATACACTGAACGAATATTCTGTTCATTTTAAAGCGTTAGGTATGGATTCAAGTCAGTTTATGTCTGTATTAATAAATGGTGCAGAAAGTGGAGCATTTTCAATAGATAAAATTGGTGATGCTGTCAAAGAGTTTAATATAAGGTCAAAAGATGGTAGTAAAACGAGTATTGAAGCTTATAGATTATTAGGCTTGAATGCTGATGTGATGTCTGCAAAATTTGCAGCTGGTGGAGAAACTGCACAGGCTGCTTTTAATCAGGTAGTAAATGCTATAGATAGTATTCAAGACCCAGTAAAAAAGAATGCGGTAGGTGTTGCTTTATTTGGCACAATGTTTGAAGATTTAGAAGCAGGAGTTTTAAAAAATTTTACAAATATAAATGGCTCAGCAATAAATGCTCAAAAAACATTAGAAGAGCTTAATCGAGTTAAATATAATGATTTAGGTTATGCAATAACTCAAGTAACACGAAGTTTTGAAACAGCTTTAATACCTAGTGCGGAGCGTGCTGGGCAGGCTGTTTATGAGAATATGCCACAAATAAAATCAGCAATTAGCCAGATTACTCCACAGGTTGCTGCTCTTGGACAGACCTTTGCAAATGCACTGCCTGGCATTATTACTTGGGTAGGGAGTGCAGCACAAAAAGCAGCAGGATTTGCACGCGTTGTTATTGATAATTGGGGAGCAATCTCACCAGTGCTTTATACTGTAGCTGGGGCATATACTGCTGTGAAAGTAGGCACTACATTGCTTTCTGGAGCTACTTTATTTTTAACAGGAGTAACTAAAACAGCAACGATTGTTACACAAGCCGTTACAGTTGCGCAATGGGCTTTAAATGCTGCTTTAACTGCAAACCCTATTGGGCTTGTTGTAGTTGGTGTTGGTGCCTTGATAGGTGCTGGTATTGCTCTTTATAAAAATTGGGATAAGATAAGTAAATTTTTTATTACAGCTTGGGAAAATATAAAAAGTGCTGTTGCTGGAGGTTTTGAATATATTTCTGGAATACTGCCAAAAGTATTGGAAAAAATACTTGCACCCTTTGAAGCAGTGAAAAATGGAATATCAAAAGTTAAATCATTTTTGTTTGGGGAAGATGAAGAAGATAAACTGGAATTTAAACAAGTAACTGAGCATAAATCTGTTAAAGTATTAACTTCACAAGCAAGTGTGCCTTTTGCAAAAGCGTATGAACCTGTAACGGCTCCAATAAGTGAGCCTGCAACAAAAGCCTATGAGCCTGCTACAAAAGCCTATGAGCCTGCTACAAAAGCCTATGAGCCTGTAAATTCTGCAAATATTAATGTAAATGTCCCAGTTCAAGATACTCCAAATGTAGCAGGATATTATGAAAAAGGAGGATTAGTGCAGCAGCATAGTATTAATAATAACAACATGAATGCACCATTAACTTATGCGCCAAATATAACAATACAAGGCAACGCAAATAAAGAGGATATTTTAGAGGCTGAAAAAATGAGCCAAAGAGAGTTTGAAAAAATGTATAAACAGCAGAGATATAATGATGCAAGATTAAGTTATGGTGGTGGGTATTAATAGGAGCTTAGGACAAGCGACGCGGAGCGGGAACGCAGGAGCATTTACTGCGACTAAGTGTAGATTTTTTAAATCCAAGGCGAGTGTTTTTTACGAGGACACTTTTTCCCTAGCGAGTAGCGTGGGAAATAGAAAAAGTGGCTGGGTCGGATTTAAAAATAAAAGTAAACGGAATTTAAAAATTAGATTTATTCTAATTTTTAAATGGAGTGAAATATGAAATACACAACTATTCAAGGGGATACATGGGATAGTATAGCATATAAAGCTGTTGGAAGTGAATATGCTATGATTGAAATTATGAAGGCTAATAAAGAGTATTTAGGCACATTAGTATTTAATGGTGGGGTTGAGCTTGATATTCCAGAAAGTGCAAAAAAAGCAAATATCATAAACATTTCAAGCCCATGGGAATAACGGCCTTATCTTTTAAGTTTATACTGCGTTGTTTAAAAATTAGCCTAAGCGAGTGTATTTTACGAGGTGGAATTTTTCCGACTGATTAAGGAGGAAATAAAAAATTCCGCTGGAATATTTGCCCCAGCCACTTTTTCTCATTCCTCCCGAATTGGTCGGGAAAAAGTGTCCTCGCTGAAAACCGCTCGCCGTCTTGTCTAAACTTAAAATCTTAAAGCCTTAATATTATTAAGAGATGTTATGGGGTTTATTATGAAATCGCAGGAATTATTGAATATTATTAAATATGGCAATTATTAAATAATAATAAAAATTTCATCCGTGAAATTTTTATTTAGGCGAGCTTATGAAATAAATTCATTTAAGCTCTTACTAAAGGCGGGCATCCATGCCCTTAAAAAAGATTGTTATGGGGTTTATTATGAAATCGCAGGAATTATTGAATATTATTAAATATGGCACAGTTACAGAAATCAAAGCAGATGCTGCGCAGGTGAAGGTAGCTTTTAAAGAAAGTGGCGATGTAGTATCTTACTATATGCCAGTATTGCAATCATTTGCTGGTAAAAATAATGCTTATGTATTACCAAGCATAGATGATGTAGTAGTATGTTTAATATCGCCTCGTGGTGATGCTGGTGTTGTGCTAGGCTCAATTTATACAGGAATTAATAAGCCTTTAATAACTGATGAAAATAAATACAATATTACTTTTGAAGATGAATCATCAATAGAATATGACAAAAAAGAAAATCTTTTAAAAGCTGATATTAAAGGCAGTGCTGAAATCATTATTGATAAATCTATAACTATAACTATTACAGAAGATAAAGAAATAAGTGCTAAAAATATCAAAATTACAGCAGAAAGTGAAATTAATATAGAGTGTAAAACAGCTAATATAAAGGCAGATAGTGAAGCTAATATTGAAGCTGGCACAGTTAATTTAAAAGGCAGTAAAGTAAATGTTGGGGAAAATGCAGCTCGTGGCATACTCCATGAAGGTCTAATTGACTGGTTAAGCACTCATACTCATACTGGTAATATGGGCAGCCCAACAAGCCCTCCAGTAGCTCCACTTATTAGTGCATCTTGTGTTTCATCAACTTGTAAAGTTAGTGTGTAAAATAAAAAAATATGAAAAAAATGAAAAAAAGGAGTTGACAAAAAACTTGAATTAAGATAATATTAAATATGGAAAGGGAGGTGATAACCAGTGGGTAAACAAAAAAGAAAGCTCCTTACATGGAAAAGGTTAACATTACTGGTAATAATAGTTGACCTTATAAAATCCATTATGGAGCTTTAACCCAAGGGGGCTTTAAGCCCCCGTCCTTTCCATAATATAATATTAATATAGGAGTTTGTCAAGTGAGAGATGAAAAAGAAAAAACAAGACCAATAGATATTGCTATATTTGTATTAGTATTTGTAAATTTGATTCTTGATTTTATTAAGTGAGTATATATATGAATACACATGGTGGAACAAGAGCTGGTGCAGGTAGAAAAATTAATGAAATTAAGCGTAATAAACATTTAATATCATTTACTGATGAAGATTGGGAGTTTATAAAGCAAGCATCAGGAAGTCAAAGAAAAATAGCAGATTTTATAGTAAAAGCTGTCAGAGAATATACAAAAAGCAGGGGTTAACCCTGCTTTTTATGTTGTTTGTAATTTCTCTTTTAAAGCGTCTTGTAATATTTTAGAAAGTTTTAATTTTTTGCTTTCTGCCATATCTGCCATCCACCTAGGAATAGTAACCATTTTTTTTACAGATTTATTAAAATGTTTTTCTGCATATTCTGCAACATTAACAGAGATTATATTGATAAATACACGAGATTTATCATAATGTGGGTCATCCAGCATATCAATTATAATATCTTCTGTAATCTTATTTAATTCTGTTGGCTCTGGAATTTGCTCTCCATCTATATTTATGCCATGCAGGACGCCTGCTAAGCAGTCAATAGCCATTCTAATACTATCATTTAAATCTATTCCGTATGTTGCAGTGCCGTTTAAATCTGGAAATATTACTGAATATTTACCATCATCTTCTTTATAAAATATAGCAGGATAGCTGTATAATTTATTCATTTTATTCATATATGCTCCTTGCAGGGCTTAAAGCCCTGCTTGTTCTTTTATTCGTTTTAATGTTTTTGGTGGTATATCATCGTTTATTTTGTGATATGCCACTGTAACAGTTCCTTTTTTTTCAGGGTGGTGGAACTGCCTGTGTGAGCCGTCTTGCCTCACTTGATACCACCCATCTTTTTGTAATATTTTCAGTATTTCTTTATAGTTCATATATAATATATACTATAAAATATATATTAAGTCAATATATATTTTAAAAAT
>DXAQ01000060.1 GCA_019116905.1 Candidatus Mucispirillum faecigallinarum
GGCACAAGCTGCGTAATCCCAACAGGCAGCTGGCAGAATACACCAGCAAAAAACTGTATAGTATGCCATAAAACAAGACCTATTACAAAAGCAGGTGCACTGCATACTATGAAATAACAAATATAATATAACAAAAGTTATAATATTTAATAAGTCCGCCCTGTAATCAGGGCGGATAACAAAAGAATTTTAAAAAAATAATATTAATAATTAGGTATCTTTTCCCATAAGGTATCTAACATTAATATTTGCTAAGTCCGCTCTGCAGTGTATGGCAGGGCGGACGTTTATAAAAATATTCAAATAATCAGATAAAAAATATCTTAAAATATTAATAAATCAAGAATTTTATTTCTTAACAAAAACATCATAAATGTTAAATTTAGAGAAATTGTGTATTTTTATATATTGACTAAATAAATTAATTTATATATTTTTAGGTTATAAATTAATTTGGAGGCAAAATATGGGAAAAGAAACAAAAGTCTTTAAATCATCAGAAGAAAGTTCTATTTCAAGACGTTCTTTTTTAAAAGGCCTGGCGGCAATGAGTGCCCTTGGTGCTGTAGCTGGCTGTTCTAAAGATAATGGCGGTGAAATTATATACGGCAGCACGGGGGGGGGGTTGGAAGGTGCAGTAGATCCAGAAGATTTATCTGACCTTTCATCATTTGACCTTGCTTATGCTACATGCCCACATAACTGCGGACCTGGTATCAGGTGCGTATCAAAAATATGGACTAAAAACGGAAGAATAGTCCGCGTTACAACAGACGAAACAAAAACAGATATAAACGGCAATGTCCGCGACAAAAATAACTGGAATGACCCTAGACAGTTAAACTGTGCAAAAGGCCACTCTTATAGATACAGAGTTTACCACTCTGGTCGTTTAAAATACCCATTAAAACAAACTAAAAAACGTGGTGATGCGACAGGTTTTGTTCGTATCTCATGGCAGCAGGCTTATAATGAAGTAATTAGAAAACACAGAGCAGTTTATGCAAAATACGGCCCTGCTGCTATTCAAGCAGGTAATAATAACTCATCATCAGGTTACTGGGCAGCAGCATCAAGAGCCGTTTCTCCTATTACATCATTAGGCAGCACAAGAGGCTCTTTCTCTGACCACAGTTTCCACCAGTATAACTACTGCTACAATATGGCAGGTGTTCCTAATTCTAGAAGTTACAGCAGAAACCATATAGGAAGTCAAATCCCTGCTGTTGCAGGTGGTGCAATTAAAAACTGGGTTTCTTTTGGCACTAACTCAATGAGTACAAACAATACTCTTTCATACCCTTATTTAAGAGCAAACCAGTTAGCAAAAGAATTAAACCCTAATTTTAAACACTATGTAATTTCTCCAGAATTAACAGATACAGGCGTATTAAATGCAACTGACTGGGTTCAAATTAGAAATATGACAGACTCTGCTTTAATTGCAGGTATGATTTACCACTTAATCACAAAAACATTTAATCCTGACGGCTCTATTATAGAAGGCGGATTATTAGATGTAGATTATATTGATACATGTGTATATGGTTTCTTTGATTCTCCAGCATACTGGATAAATGAATCTACTGGTGAAATAAGCCTTACAGAGCAGTCTGGCTGGACAAAAATAAATGAAGTTCCTGCAGGCCGTTCTTATGCTGCATGGATTATGGGTAATGATGACAGGCTTACAAAAGCAAAGTATTCTGCATCTAATAACTATACAGCAAAAGCGTATAGTTCTGTTGATAAGGATAAACCAAGAGCATCATTATGCTCTATGACAATAGGCGGAGAAACTCCAGCTTATCAAGCAGATATAAATACTACAAAATATTATACTAAAAAAGATTATATGACACCAAAATCACCTGAGTGGGCAGAAAAAATCACAGGCACACCAGCTGATGTAATCAGGGAATTAGCAGAGCTTTATGCAAAACCAGAAAACCACCCAATACTTACAGAATGGACTGGTGGTCTGCAAAAATCAGAAAACGGTGTTTTAACATTATTTGCTATTCAAACACTTTTTGCAATTACTAAAACATGGGGGTATTCTCACGGTTCTACAGGTGGTATGTATCAAAGCTGGGCATCTAACCCTGGACAGCTTGGAACTGCACCAAATGTTGAAAGTTTACCTTCCATACCATCTTCTGGCAGAGTAACTATTTCTAATGGTTCTGGTTCAGGTAACCCTAGCACTCCAAGTATATCATGTAAAGAACATTTTAACGGCCTTTACTTTGCATTTAAAGAAGAACTTGATAATAACCCAGATTTTAAAGGGTTTGCAAACCCATTCTGGGACGGTTCTACAAGATATTTAAATGATGATGCTGGTGCTAAAACTCAAATTCTTTATAAAAGAGAAGATGATGGTAAAACATATAAAACTTATGTATCAGAAGATGACGGTAGAACATATTATGATTATGTAGGCAGGGAAGAAGGAAAACCAGTATATGTTGGTAAACGCTTTTATATAGGCAGTGCAGGAACACAGCTTAATCAGGTTGCAAATACTAACTGGGCAGCAGAAATCATGAAAGCTCTGCCACTTGCAGGCAATAATCCAGATGACCCAGACACATTCTGTATGGCTGTATTTGATGTATATATGTCTCCACAGGCTATGCTTGCAGACTATGTATTTCCAATGGCAAACACATTAGAAGTTGTTGATAATGCATCTGTTGGTGGTTTAAAATTTAGAAGACTTCCACTTTCAACTCCACCAGGAGAAGCAAAAGACGCATGGGATGCTGCTTTTATCGGCTGGAATGAGCAAAGTAAACTTGGTAACTATAACGCATCACGTCTTGACTGTGCAGTGCCTTATGGCAAAACTGTACCAGCTGATGCAGGCTATACTTACATTAATTCTACTGCACCAACTTATAAATCTGTTAATGATTTATATAGAGCAGACATTGAAGAAGTATGTAAAACTTCAACAAGCCGTTTTTATGGTATGACTGTTAATCAGGCAATTGCTGCACAAATTTTACCAAAAACAGCAAGCGATCCTGTAAATGTAACAGAAACTACTATGTCTGATTTAAGGAAGGCAGTAGATTCATATTTACAAACAGATATGAGTGCTCCATTTATTTATGCTGCAAAAGCAAATAAATTTACTCCATCTGTATCTAATGATATGAATTCTTATAGTATTTGGGATAATGATACTACTATTACATATGATGGATTAACAGAAGAAACAAGAAAAGGAATACCAAATAATTGCGGCAGAATGACATGTTATGCAGAATATGCAGTATATACCTGGGAACATGCTTATGATAAATTTCATGGCTGGCTGAAAAAAGACCAAAGAGGTCAAAGAAATAAAGACTATGAAAATGACCCATTTATATACCCTATACCAATGTATTATGCTTTTGAAGATACATTTAATGAAATGTATGGTGTATTTAATACATCAGGTCATGACGTTCAAGGTGGCTGGTATACTGTTGGCCCTAAACCATCAAGCAACGATATATCAAAAATCACTGATAAACTTACATTAACAGTTGGTTCTACTCACGACCGTTACCGTTCTCACTCATCACAGGCAGAAAACCCATATCTGCGTGAACTTACTCACAGAACAAAAGGCGGCGGCTGGGCAAGCTGTAACGACTGGAATGAATACTGCGTTGTGCCTGAAATACAAGCACCAGGCAGCAAAGGCGATTTCAGCCCAATGATTAGCCGTGCTGTTGCAAATAAAGATATGACTCAGGCTTCATGGCATGAATTTTGGATGAATGATGAAGATGCAGCTCAATTTGGTATTATGGACGGCGATTTACTTCGTGTATCTAACCCAGTTGGTGCTATCCGTGTTATTGCCCGCGTTACTAAACGTATTGTTAGAGGCCATGGACAAATTCACCAAGGTGCATGGTATGACCCTAACCCAGTAGATAAAGTTGATGACGGCGCATGTGCAAATACTATCATGTCAAACCGTCCATCAAGATTTGATAATGGTAACTCAGTTCACTGTGCATACTGCATAGTTGAAAAAGAAACTAGTTTCTAACAGGGGTATAATATGAGCTATAAAATAGATGAATCAAAACAATTAGGATTTTACTTTGACCAAACAAGGTGTGGTGCATGTAATGCGTGCACAGTAGCATGTAAAGACTGGAATCAGGTAAACCCTGGTAAAGCAGCATGGCGTAAACAATTTACTTATGAATTAGCAGACGGGTTTTTCCCACTTGCTTTTGGCTGTAACCATTGTGATGAGCCTGCATGTGCTGCTGTATGCTCTGCTGGTGCTATAACTAAAGATGCTAATGGTATTGTTACAGTTAATAGAGATAAATGCCAAAAATTACAAATGTGCGTAACTGCATGCCCTTTTGCTAAACCACAAATAGCAGATGACAAACAGGAACCAAACCCACATGTAAGCTGGAGAGTAAGCCACCCTATGCAAAAATGCACATTCTGCACTGACAGGCTTGCTGCTGGTATGGAACCTGCATGTGTTGCAAGCTGCGTAGGCAGAGCCTTAGATTTTGGTACAGTTGAATATATTAAACAAAAATATCCAGATGCTAAAAAACTTAATTATGGTGATTTTCCTTATGCATTTGTAAATAACCAAAATGATACTGGACCTAATTTATATATTAAACCAATTGCAAAACAAAATACTGCTGGTGGTTTAGTAATCCGTAAGGCTGGTTCATACACAGGCAAAAGACAAGATTAATAATAATGTATTGGGGATATTATCCCCAATACGTTTGGAGCTAAAATGCAGTTAGAAAATAAAAAAGAATTAATAAAACTACATTCTACACGTGGGGAAATGTATGCTTTTTTAGGCAGAGTATATGCCAATGTGCCAAATGATGAATTTTATCAAATGCTTAATAAAATATATGAAAAATTAGAAATATTAGTTACGCAGGTTGATAATGAAAATTTATCCTCTGGTGTGAAAGGTTTAAAAGAATTTTTAGATAAACGTAAAGCGCTTAAAGGGGACGAGCTTGCATCATTTGATTTAGAAACTCTTAGGCATTATACAACACTTTTTGGGCTTACAACATCCATACCAACTGATGAATCAATATACACATCAGTTGAGCACAGAGAAAGAATGGATGCTTATGATAAAATGATAAATCTGTTTAAATATTATGGATATAAAAAAAGGCAGGATATTTCAGAAAATGAAGATTTTATATCTTATGAGCTTTTATTTATGTCGCACCTTGCTTACAGTTCTGCGGAATTAGTAAAAAAAGGTGATGAAGCAACTTACAAAAAATATTTTGAAGGACAGGTAAGCTTCCATAAAAATCACTTTGATAAATGGGTTTATGAGTTTTTCAGGCGTGTAGAAACAAAAGAAGTAGAAAATGAAATACTGTATAAATATTTAGCTCAAATTTCTTCAGGATTTATACATGAAGATAAATTACTGCTTGAAGAATTAAACAGCAGCAATAACTAATTAAGGAGTTATGCCTATGAAAAGGCTAATGTTATATACATTAACTTGTTTGT
>DXAQ01000061.1 GCA_019116905.1 Candidatus Mucispirillum faecigallinarum
TGAAAATTTAAGTAATAGAGCTATGCAGGTGCTGGCACATGCAAAAGAGGAAGCAGATAAACTTGCTCAGCCTGTTATAGATACAGAACATATATTACTAGGGCTTTTCATGGAAAAAACCGGCATTGCAGCCACTATTTTTATGAAACGTAATATTAATATTTCATCAATTATAATGAAAATACGCCGCAGTTCAGATATGAGCGATATTTTTGTTTTAAAAGGTAATTTAAATTACAGCCCACTTGTAACAAAAGTTTTAGAATATGCAGCAGAGGAAGCAAAATCTTTTGGCAAAGAAATTGTTGATACTGAACATATTCTTTTAGGATTAGTACGTGAAACAGAAGGTAAAGCAAGTGCTATATTAAGCCGTATTGGATTTGATGTGGAATCATTAAGGCGCGATATAAAAACATATTATAAAAAAGGTACATCAGATAAAGAAAACAGCGAAACTCCTGTGCTTGATGAATTTGGCAGAGATTTAACAGCTCTTGCAAGAGAAGGCAAATTAGACCCAGTAGTTGGAAGAAAAGATGAAATTATCCGCCTTTTACAAATATTAGGCAGAAGGCAGAAAAATAATGCAGTGCTTATAGGTGAGCCAGGTATTGGTAAAACTGCTATTGTTGAAGGACTTGCTTTAAGAATGCTTGATGATGATATACCAGAATTTTTACGGGAAAAACGTATTGTATCACTTGAAATGGGCGCATTAGTAGCAGGCACAAAATACCGCGGCCAGTTTGAAGAACGTATGAAAAAACTGCTTAAAGAAATTGAAACAGTTAAAAATGTTGTGCTTTTTATTGATGAAATCCATACACTTGTGGGGGCAGGTGCAGCAGAAGGCTCTATTGATGCAGCAAGTATGTTAAAACCTGCGCTTGCAAGAGGCGGCGTTCAGTGTATAGGTGCTACCACATTGGCAGAATACAGAAAACATTTTGAAAAAGACGGCGCCCTTGTCCGCAGATTTCAAACAATAATTGTGCAGCCGCCTACTGATAAGCAGACTGTTGCAATCCTTAAAGGTATTAAAAAATATTATGAAGAATACCATAAAGTAATAATACCTGATGAAGTGGCAGAAGAAGTTGTATCTTTAACAGACAGATATATTACAGATAAATTTCAGCCTGATAAAAGTATTGATGTAATAGATGAGGCATGCTCAAAACGTAAAATAAATAAAAATATGCTGCCTAAAAACTTAGAAAGGCTTAAACATAAAATTAATTCTGCCAGCGCAGAACGCGATAAATATATTCCTGAAAAAGAATATGATAAAATAGAGCAGTTTACAAAAGAAATTAATAAGCTTGACGCATTATATAAAGCTAAAATGAGCAGCTGGAGTAAAGATATTAACGAAACATATCAATCACTTACAAGTGATGATGTGGCAGAAGTTGTTTCAATTATGACAGGCATACCAGCTAAAAAATTACAGTCAGATGATAAAGCACGTGTTGCTCAGGTTGCATCAGAAATTAAAAAATATGTAATAGGGCAGGATGAGGCAGTTGACAGCGTTGCAAAATCAATTAAACGCAGTTTTGCAGGCATAGGAAACCCTGAAAGACCATTAGGCTCTTTTATTTTCTTAGGTCCAACAGGTGTTGGCAAAACAGAAGTGGCTAAAAGGCTTGCAGAAATAGTTTTTGGCTCACGTGATGCGCTTATAAGAATAGATATGAGCGAATATATGGAAAAATTTAATGTGTCAAGGCTTGTGGGCGCACCTCCTGGATATGTAGGATATGAAGAAGGCGGCAAATTAACTGAGCAGGTTAGAAGACGCCCATACTGTGTTGTGCTTTTTGATGAAGTGGAAAAAGCTCACCCTGATGTTATGAATATATTACTGCAAATATTAGATGAAGGCTTTGTTACAGACAGCCTTGGGCATAAAGTAAACTTTAAAAATACTATTATTATATTAACATCTAATATTGGTACAAAAGAAGGCACAGGTGATAAATCTCTTGGGTTTGGCGGCATAAAAAACAGCAACGCTCTTGACCATACTCGTTTTAAATCTGCTGCTGAAAAAGAATTAAAAATGAGGTTTGCTCCTGAATTTTTAAACAGGCTTGATAATATAATCTATTTCAAACCGTTAGGGCTTGAAGAATTAAAAGTTATATTTGACATTCAGCTTGCAGAAATTAATAAACGCCTTGCATCAAGCGGAAGAAAAATTACTATATCAGATGATGTAAAAGAATATTTATTAACTAACGATTATCCATATATGTATGGGGCAAGACCTGTTAAACGTATACTCCAAAACCATATAGAAGATAAACTGGCAGATATATTAATTAATGAAACATCGCCAAAACGTAAAGTATTTAAAGCGGTTGTGAAAGATAATGAAGTCCTTATTAAATAAACGTATCGCAGTATTCGGAGCAGGTGCCATAGGCTCATATCTTGGGTCTAAACTTATTGAGCATGGGTTTACTAACGTGGAGTTTGTGGCACGCTCTGGGTATGAAATATTAAAAAATGCTGGTCTTACTGTTAGAAATTATACAGATAAGTCCCCTTATATTTTAAAAGTAAATGCTGTAAAAGAATTAAGCGGGCTTTATGATGCCATATTAATATGTGTTAAATCAAAAGACACTGTTAATGCAGCAAAAGAAGCAGCAAAACATTTAAATAATGATGGGTTTGTTGTATCTATCCAAAATGGTGTAGAAAACCCTGATATAATTTCTGCCTTTATACCGCCTGAAAAAGTTACAGCAGCTGTAATATATATGACGGCTGTTATGCAGGAAAAAGGCGTATTAGAATATATGGCAGAATGCAGGCTTATTTTTGGCAATTTAAGCGGAGAAAGCTCTAAATATACAGAAATATTTGGAGTAATTTTAAAACAGGCAGAACTTAATGCAAAATATACTGATAATATTAAACAGTATCAGTGGCAGAAACTTATGCTTAATATTATTTTAAACCCCCTTACTGCTCTTTTCCGTAAAACATTTTATAAAATGAGCCAGTATGATGATGCTGTAAGCCTTACAAAATCACTTTTTAAAGAAGCACAAAATGCAGCTAAATTATGCGGTGTTGAAATAGTTGATGAAGAATATGATAAAATTTATGCAAGATGTAAGGAACATGTTACATTTAAATCAAGTATGTATCAAGATATAGAGGCAAATAGAAACCCAGAAGTAGATGCTATACTTGGTGTTGTTGTACGCACCCATGAAAAATACGGATTAACTGCCCCATACTGCGACTGTTTACTTAAAATCATGAATGTAAAATACGGCGGCTGGTTTCAAATTTCTCCAACCCTTGCAGCCGATGTTTTAATCATAAATAAAAATAAGGTATTGCTGATAGACAGGAAAAATGAGCCATACGGCTGGGCAGTGCCTGGCGGGCTTGTAGATTTATATGAGACAATGGAGCATGCTGCATTAAGAGAATTACAGGAAGAAACAGGCATAAAAGCAGACATAAGCGATTTACACCTGCTTGGCATATACTCTGACCCAAAAAGAGATATTAGAGGTCATACAGTTAGTGCAGTATATGTATATTTTTCAGATAAAGAGGCTCAAGCTGCAGATGATGCGAAAGATGCAAAATATTTCCCTATAAATAATCTTCCTGAAAATATAGCTTTTGACCATAGAAAAATATTGCAGGACGCAAAAGAAAAATATATGAAATAAAAATATGTTAGGGGTTGAGTTTATGAAAAAATTAACACTACTTTTATGTGTTTTCTTTGCAGGCATAAGCTATGCAGAAGAAGATAATAAAACTCATGATGATAAGTTAAAACATATAATGTATGATATGTCAGTAATAGAAAAACAGTTAGAGGCATATAAAAAGGAAAATGGTAATTATCCAACAACAGAAGAAGGGTTAGAGCATTTAAAAAAATATAATGTAACAGTAGTGCCAGACCATATTGTTCCAAACAGATTTTTAGAGGGTAATATGCCATTTTCACGAGCTATGAAATGGGAAGGTTATAAATTTCCACGTCCTGATACAGTAGACGGCTGGGATAGAAAATATGAATATAAAAGCAATGGTGTAAAATATTCTATCCACTCTTACGGTGAGGACGGAATGTCTGGAGGAGCTGGAGCCAGTGCAGATATAGTAATATTTAGCAGCAAAAAATAAAAAATGAAATTTTTTAAAAAAAGTGCTTGCATTATCCAAAAATATATAGTATAAAGATATTCCCTTGGAGGAGTGGCCGAGTGGTTTAAGGCGGCGGTCTTGAAAACCGTTGTAGGTTAGTAGCCTACCGTGGGTTCGAATCCTACCTCCTCCGTTCTTTTTATTCATCATATAAATCATTACTATTTATTTAATTCATTTTTTTATACTTTTTTCTATTTTATTAAAGCGATATTTTTTAGATATAATCATATTGTTTTCAATTATCTCATGAATAGTATGAAGCAGGCTGTAACTTTAAAGCTTGTAATATTATAATATTTCAAATAAACTTAATAATATTAAATAATAGATATTATGCTTATATTTTTTCTTGATAATTTAATCGTAAAAAATAATAAAAAAACTATTGCGTCGACTAAGTCGCCATTTATATTAAAGTATACTTTATAAAAAGGAGGCTTATATGTCTAAAATAGTTAAAGGAATTATAAAAAAATATAAAAGGCTAGGTTTTGTATTTAAACAGGGTTCTAAACATATTATTGCGGTTCATACTATAACTAACAAAATAGTTGTAATAGCGCGAACACCTAGTGATTATAGAGCGTATAAGAATATATGTAAAATGCTGGATAATGCACTAATTATATGATTAATTAAATTAGAAATTGAATAAAAAATCAATACAAAAAGGGTAATTTATGAATAATAAAAAAGTTTCAATTCAAGAATTAATGCAAATTGTTGTAAAAAAATATAATATTGATGATATTACTTTTTCAAAAAAGGCAATAGAAAAATGTATGAGAGATATTTTTCATGATAAAAAATCTCCATATAATTCATATATTGAAACAGTATCAACAAAAAATAACAAAACTTCATATTTTTACTATATAGAAGTAACTGATGAAACTATCCAGTTAATGACAAATCTTATTGTATTATATAATATGGCAGGTCCTGTAATATTGAAAAATCTTATATTAAAAAATAAGTTTAAAAAACATATTTTTGATGAACGTATAAATAAGATAGCAAATGATATGCGTCAACTTGAACTATTAGCTGTAAATCAAGATGTATTATATAAGCTGTTGGGAGAATGTAATAGACAAAAAGATAGTAATGGCATATCATCTGATAAAAACAATATACTATTTGCTGATTTTATTAAATCTATTGACATTATCCATGAGCTTTCATCGTCAAAAATAAGTCATTCAAAAGGTTTAACTTATAATGATATTCAGCTGTTATTTTATCCAAATAAAATAAATATAGAAAATTATAAGGATAAATTAATAAGAGATATTGAAATATCTCTGCATAATAATCAATTTTTTATATCTGAAGAAATAATTGATGAGGCTGTAACAAAATATCCAGAAGAAATAATATTTTATTATTTAAAATTTAAGATTTATTATAAAGCAGAAAGACTTGCTGCAAGAAATTTTAGCATGGAATATTTAACAGAAGATAACAGGCTAGACCACCCAGAATTACTTGATATATTTAGAGATGATGCTGTATCTTATCGGAATAAGATTATTGATATTTTATTAAAAATATTAGAACTTTGGCCTGAAGATAAAAGAAAATTCAAACAAAGAAAATATAAACAAATAGAGTATAATGAAATTTTATACTATTTAATTAGGTATAGAAATATGCTGCCAGCAGAATATAAAGTTATTAATGATGATAAAGAAGTTGATACCAGCTGCTATACAGAGCAGTTTTTTAAGGATAGTTATGAACTTTATAAAAAAGAATGTGGTTTATATGATAATGGTAATATATCATATAGTTATGAAGTTTTTAAGAACAACTTTTTAAATAGATGTAAGAATAAAGAATCATATTTTTTTGTGCAAAATCCATATTTAAGATTTCCTTGTTTAGGTTATAAATATGAAGAAAGCAAGAGAGATAAAGAAATATTATCTTACATT
>DXAQ01000062.1 GCA_019116905.1 Candidatus Mucispirillum faecigallinarum
TATACTGGGAAAAATTAATTTCTAGAATTAAAATAGAGCAGGATGCAAAAGAATTTTTAGAAAGGGCATATAAAAATGAAATTATAGTTGCAGCAGTAACTGATATGACAACTGCAGAACAGATAAAAAAAATAAATAAGATGGATATACGTAAATATATAAAATATATAATCTCATCTGAAATGGCTGGTGTAGAAAAACCAGATACAAGAATATTTCAATATGCAATAAACATGACAAAAGCAAGTATTGATACAACAATTATGATAGGCGACAGTGTAGAAAAAGATGGTAAAGGTGCTGAAAATGTTGGAATAAAATTTTACAGAGTAACAAAAAATGATTAAAAATTTATCTACACAGGCGGCTAAATTTATTATAATAGGAATTTTTGCAACAATAATCAATTATCTATGCTTTTATATATTATATAATTTTGTACATATTAACTATATGCTTTCATCAGCAATAGGTTTTTTAAGTGGTGTTATTGCTGGTTTTCCATTTAATAAAAATTGGACATTTAAAAGCAATAAGCAGTCATTGAAAGTGATTATTCCGTATATTACTGTTTACCTGATTTCTTTAATATTAAGCCTTATATTATTAAAAATACAAGTTGAAATATTAAATATAAATCCAAAAATAGCAAATTTTATATGTATTTGCTTCACAACAGTAACAAATTTTTTAGGAACAAAAATCTTTGTATTTAGAAATTCTAAATAGTTTTGCTTAATTGCCTAATATAATTAAATGTTCTTTTAATGAGTTTAATTCTGGTTTTAAAGCTGCCGCCACCTTTTGCTTCACCATAAAGTCTTTTTTTGAAAAAAACAGGTATTGTTTTGATTGAATAATTATTCTTTTTGGCTGTATATAATAAGAATAAATCAAGAGAAAAATCATGTGGTGCATTGTCTTTTATATATTTTTCATAAAAATTACGAGAAAATATTTTAGGTTGAGCATTAATATCATCCATGTATACTTTTAAAAATAAAAATGCAATAATCTGCATACCAAATGTAAAAAATGCTTCACTAAATCTTCTATTTTTTCTTTTTCCTTTAACAATAAAGTCATCATTAAAGTTAGAAGAATAGTATTTATTATATGCAGTTATAATATCTGCAGGGTCTGTTTGTAAGTCAGCATGTGTCCAGGCAAGAATAGAACCTGTTGCAGAATTAAGACCTTGTAATATGCCATAACCATAGCCCTTATTAACAGGAACATGACATATTTTAAAAGAATCATTATTTTTACACAATGATTCTAAAACTTCCTGAGAATTATCTGTAGAACCATTATTTACAAGAATAATTTCAATATTATCATTTATAATATTTTTAAGGGTATTATAAATAAATGGTATATTTTTTTCTTCATTATAACAAGGTATTATAATTGACAATTTCATTTAATTAACTCACCAGCTAATTTATCTTTATACTGGAATTCAAGCCAGTATTTTAAAGTGTTTTCATAATTTTCATAGTCCTGAGGAGTTCCCCAGCATAAATATTTATCTACTTGAAAAACTTTTGCTTTATAACCTAATTCAATAATATGTTTTATAACCTGGTCTACATAAAATTCATTATTGATTCTATCATTTTCAGCAATCATTTTTTCTGCAGCTTGAACAAAATAGGAACCTTTTTTAAACCAAAATGTTGCAACAACAGCATGGTCATTCAAAGGATTATCTGAAATAGGTTTTTTTACAGACATGGAAGTAATAAAATTATTTTCATCAACAACACACCATCCATAAGCAGAAGGATTTGATAATATTAATTGATGAAATCTATGGGTAAACACAAGAACATCTGCATCTTGTTTTTCACTAATGAATTTATTATAGTCATAAATCATACCATTATCACATCCTGCTATAAGTAATTCATTATCATTATTAATATAATCTTTTGCTAAAAGACATGTAGATGCCTGGCCTTCAGTAAGTTTATCTACTGTTAGAAAATTACAAAGAGGAAAAAATTGTTTTATTTGTTTATCTATACCTGATGCAGTATGGAAATCACGACCAATAATAATCAGATTACTTTTATCTTTATCAGGCAGGTCATTAATTGCACAAATTACCATAGGATATTTTATACCATTTTTCCAATAAGTTGTCGGTATAACAGGTTTATGTGTTTTATAACCTGCATTTGCAAATCTGCTGCCTGCACCAGCCATTGGCATTAATATATTCATTTATTCCATCCTTTAATAATATTGTTCCAAAATAAGAATTCCTGCAAGTCTTCTGGAGTTCCCCATTGGCAAAAATAATCAACTATATTTGCAACCCAAACTTTTAGACCATCTTTAACCATGTAATTATATGGAAGGCTGGCATAAAATTCTCCATTTAATGTATTATTATCATCTATCAGAGCTTGACAATATTTTTTTAATATTTCACCGTTTTTAAAATAATACGTTCCTGCAGAATGACTGGCATTAAACTTATTTGCTTCAAATGAAAACTTTTCTTTAATTTCAATAAGATTACAATGTTCGTCATATTTGCATGAAGCGTAAACATTTTTTTCTGGTATTAAATTTGGATGAAAACTATGATAGCATGGAATAGCACCATCATAATTATTTTTTATTACATTATCTATAAAAGCATTATAATCCCAAGTCATATAGAAATCACAGTAATTGATAATGGATGGTTTGTTATCATCAATATATTCTGCTGCTCTCATAACATCATAAACAGGACCTTTTTTTACCCAGTTATCAATTGGTATAATTTGAGAATGATTTGATAATGATTTTAGATAATCGTACATGTTGTCAATGGAATCAAGGTGTTCCTTACGACAAATAAAAATAAATTCATCATCAGAATTATACATTCCATTAATAATCCACCATATAATTGGTTTATCATAAACCTTAATAAATGGTTTTAAATCTTTATATCCTGCAGCGACAAATCTGCTGCCATAACCAGTCATTGGTATTATTATCTGCATAAATAACTCCATTAAAGGTAAATTATATAATAAAAAATATAAGAAATCAAGGAAAAACAGTTTACATTACTAATGCATTATGTTATAAAAAATAATTAAATCAAAGGATTTTTCTACAAGTATGAAAAATATTATATACAACAAATTATTTCTTGCTGGGATAATTATAAAATTATTATTAATATTTTCTTTAAGCCCATCGCCTAACACCATGGGTAATTTATTTATTCCGTTTATAGAAAATGCAGCGCATTTTATAAATCCATATAATGTCTCATTAAATAATGATGCTTTTCCATACCCTGCATTAATGCTTTATATTTTTTTACTTGCAAAATTATTGTTGTTTTTTTTACCAACTGTAATAAGTATGAAGTTTGTTATTTTAATTGCTGATATAATAGTATTTTACATCTTATTACACTGGATAAAAAATAGAGAAAAAGAAGTTCTATATTTATATTGGTTATCACCACTTGCAATATATATAAATTACATACATGGACAGTTAGATATTATTCCTATATTATTTTTAATGATGAGTATAGATTTTATATTTAAAAATAAATATTTAATTAGTATGATATTTTTTGGTTTATCTTTATCTACAAAAACAAGCATGATTCTTGCACTGCCTTTTATTTTAATATTCTGCTATTATAGAAAAAAAGATATTAAAAATATAATTTCATATATAAGTATAATATTTTTAATATTTATAATACTAAATATTCCATTTATTAGTAATACTGCATTTTATAATATGGTATTTAATAATAATGCACAACAAAAGCTGTTTGAAGTTGTATTAAATTACAGCATTAGTGGAGGACATAGCGGAACATATATATATCTTGCAATATTTTTCTATTTAATAGTATTATTTCAGGCAATATATTTAAAGTTAAAAACATATGATATTTTTCTATTATTTATTAGTTTTGCCTTTGGTATTATCCTTATTTTTGTAAATCCAATGCCTGGATGGTTTTACTGGATTATTCCATTTTGGATATATTTCTTTGCTCAATCTTCAAGAAGAAGTCAGTTTTTCTTTTTACTTATGCAGATATCATTTTTAATATACTTTTTTATAATTCCAGATTCAGATTATTTTCTTGTATTACCAGATTATATAAAAAACATGATTTCGTATAATAGTTTATATGAATTATTTAACTCATTAAATATAGGAGATAATTTATCAGGTAAGATTATAAATTCAGTTTTTACAGTATCACTTTTCACATTAGTAGTTAATGTATTTTATATATATAAAAGAGGTATTGAGACATATTCTAAATATAAAATATTATCTAAACCTATCTTAATAGGTATAGGTGGCAACTCTGGAGTAGGTAAAAGTAGAATTGCTAATGCTCTTACCAGTCTTTTTGGAAATAAAAATGTTGTTAATATAAAAGGTGATGATATTCATAAGTGGGAACGTGGTAATGAAAATTGGAACAGCTACACTCATTTAGACCCAAAAGCAAATGATTTATACTATGATTATAACCAATTATTAACACTTAAAAGTGGGAAAAATATAAAAAGACGTCATTATGACCATGGTACTGGTAAATTTATAGATGATATTACAATTAAATCTAATAGTATTATTCTATACGATGGCCTGCATCCATATTATATAAAACAAATGAGAAGTATTTTTGATTTAAAAATATTTGTTAGTCCAGATAATATGCTTGCAAAATATTGGAAAATTAAGCGTGATGTAAAAGAAAGAGGATATTCTATTGAAAAAGTTTTAAAACAAATTGAAACACGTATGAATGATTATGAAGCATATATAGCACCACAAGAACAAGTAGCTGATATAATTATATCCGTTAAACCAGTAACTAAAATGTCTCAGGATGATTTATTTGGTTCTATACCTGAAACTATGCTGTCTATTAAAGTATGTAATTCAATATATTTAGAGCCGTTTGTTAATAAAATTAACAAAATAAAATCTATTAGGGTTGATTATAAATATATAGATTTTGATTTTCAGGAAATACAAATATATGGACATGCAAGTATGCAGGAAATTAGAGAGATAGGTAATCAGTTTGCTATAAACTCCTATGGCTTTGAAGAACCTGTATATAAAGATGAAAATGCAGGTATTATACAGCTGCTTGTATTATACTATATTTTTGAGGTGTTAGATGATGCAAAATATTAAATTAGACAGCCTGATAGAAATCTCTAATCACATAGGAAATAATCCAGCTTATATTCAAGGTGGCGGCGGAAATACATCATATAAAAATAGTGAAATATTATATGTAAAAGCATCTGGAACTTTATTAAAAAATATGAGTATTAATTCTGGTATTGCAGAAATAGAATTAAATAGTTTAAATCAATATTTAGAAAATCCAGATAGTGATGAGAATATTTTTGCATCAAAAGTAAAAAGTTATTGCATCAATAATCAGAAACCATCAATAGAAACAGGGCTGCATGCTGTTATTCCATATAATTATGTAATACATTCTCACAGTGTTTATGCAAATGTTGTAACATGCGCAGTTGAGGCAGATGAAATACTTTATGACTTATTTAAAAATGAATATGTTTTTGTGCCGTATGCTACTCCTGGGGTAGAACTGATTAAAGCATATTTAAATGTTTATAAAACAAATCAAGAATGTAAAGTTATTTTTTTACAAAATCATGGCGTAGTATCATTTAGTAATGACCCACTAACAGCATTGAAAGAGCATTATCTATACAGTGAAAAAATTAAAGAAAAGTTTAAATTAAATGATTTTAATGAAACAACATTTAAAGAGCTTGACATAAAAGACTTTTTATTTCCAGACCAAATAGTTTATTCAATTAATAATACAGATAAAACATCAGATGCATACAAAGAAACTATTAAAGCTTATATATATATTCATGATAATATAAACAAAATAGGATTACATCCAAATTACTTAAGTGAAAAAAATATTGCCTCTGTTTTAGGAATGGATAGCGAAAAATACAGGGCTTCGATGATGAAGTAAATAATGTATTACATTTAGTAAATAAATAAAATTTATATTTTGTAGAAAATCTTATGATAATTTTTATTAAAAATATAAAATAAAAATTTAATTATTTAACAAAAATATGATATTTAAAACTGCTGTAAAATAATAATCATAAATTAGATGTAATTTATGACTACATGAATAAAATATTAAAAATTTATTTTTCTTCGCACAAGCTGTAAGTGTAGCCGCTATATTCTGCGATATATACCCATAGTCTTTCTATGGCATGGGCCGTTGTGCCGTCAGCCTGGCCTTTTTCGTTAGGGAAATTTTCTGCCAAAATACTTGTAAAAAGTGGCAGAATTGCATCTACTCTTGCCCAAAACATATTGCCCACAGGGAAAACAATATTATTTACAGGCAGAAGTATATTAATATTTAATTTTTCTAAAATATTTTCTGCTAAATCTTTATTCTGCCCCCAGTGGATAGCGTTTTCCAGATTAACAAATGGTTTTGGAAAAATTATACCTAGCCCTTTATTCATTTCTAAATTTTTAAGAATATTATCTATATGTTCTTTTGAGCCAAAAAGCGAGTTAAAAAGGTATTCACGCCAGTTATCACCAAATATATCAATTTTAGATTTTTTAGAATGGATATGGCATATAAACTTATATTTTGTAATGTAGTTTGTCATTTGGGCAATAAATGGATAAACGTCTCTGCCTTTATTTTCGAATACTTCTACAATTATATTAACTGCTTTTGAATGGGCTTTAAAATAATTTTTTATGTAATCTGCCTTTTCAGAAGTATTTGTAGATACATAAATATCAAAAGCATAAGGAATTTTATTTGATTGATTAACTATTTTCTCACAAATATCAAGATAAAATATATGCGTCTGAATACATATTTGAGTTTTAGTATACATATCATCAGGCATAGGCTGGCTGTATGATGCAAGCTCAATACCATAAATTTTATTATTATTGATGGCCCTGTGCATTGTATTTAGAAATGAATAACCGGTTCTTTTTTCTGGAACAATATGGCTGTAATCGCCCCAGTTATTAAATGAATCTATGAATAAGAATCTTTCCTGTTCATTAAAATTATCACGCAGATAAGCGCACTGGTTTTTAATCCAGTTATAAAAAATATTTAAATCATATTTATAGAATGCAGGTCCTAAATTATAAATTGTGTCCATACAATTTATTACTGTTTTATATGCTTTACTATCTAAATTATAATTTATTAAACTTGAAGATACTGTATCATAGAAGTAAAGATATTGTTTAGTTTTTTTATTAAGATATTTAAAATTTTTTAAAGAAACGGTTGTAATTTTAGTAAGGTCTGGGTAAAAAATAAATTTAGATATTTTATCATTTGATATTTTAGAAGTATGGCGCAGGAAACACCAAAGTTGAAAATTTTTAATATTATAAGATATAATTTTATAAGCGGAGTTAATAAATTCGTTAATTTTATCGGTTGGTAGATTTCTGCAGTCAAGAATTATGATATATTTATCATCAAGGCTGATATTATGTGTAAAATCGGTAATGTTTAGAACAGTATTAATATCATTATTATTTAGTTCTGGTGAAATGCTTAGACAAAATGGAAAAGTATTTTCAGAAAGATTTAAGGCGCTGATGAAATTTTTATACTGGTTTACATCAGTTACTTCGTAGCAGAATGCATAAATATTATATTCTTTTGCAAGTTTAATATGCCATATAATTCTTTCAGGTATATTATTACTGTATAGCAGTGGAAATCTAGGCATATAATGGTTAAGGTATTGTGGTTTTCTTGCAGCAAGCACTGATAAGTCATAATTTGCGATACTATAAAATACTATTGGTTTTATGTCTGTAATTGATGTGTTAGGATTGATATATTTTGCCTGATAAAAGCAGTCGAAGGCATATTTATTCAGTTTTCTACTGGCAAATTTATTTTTTATAAAGATATCTACTTTTTTCCATGTAGATTTTATACCAGTATGTTTCAAGGAAAAACAAAATTTTTTAATTAACTCAATATACCTTCTATACATATACCACAAAAAATAAAAAAAATAATTATTTATTAATAAGTAAATTATGACATATATTATAAAATAATTCAATGATAAAAAATAAAACTGTAAAGGAAAAAATCTTTGTCATATTAATTAAAATATAAAAAATATAAGTTTATGGCATATGTCAAAAATAATTATTGCAAATGAGTAAAACAAGTAGTATAAGGGTTTAAAGAAACTACTGAGATAAGCATATTGGGAGGGTAATATGTCGCGCCCAAAGAAGTGCCGAAAAGTATGTTCAATGCCTGTTGTTAATATGTTTTCGCCTGCGCCTTTGCAGGAAGAAATATATGTGGAGCCCATAGTAATGACCATAGATGAGTATGAGACTATAAGGCTTATAGACAGGGAAGGTTTTTCTCAGAATGATTGCAGTAAATATATGAATGTTGCGCGCACTACGGTTCAGCAGGTATATAACAGCGCCAGAAAGAAGATAGCGGATGCATTAGTTTTAGGTATTCCGCTAGAGATATACGGCGGTGATTATATAATATGCGACAGGAAGGAGCTGCCATGCAGTTGTTGTGGCTGCAACAGTATATTTTATAAGCATTAAGAAATCAAGTTTAAGGAGAATGATATGAGTAGTGATAGTTGTTCACATAACTGCGGCAGCTGCGGAGAAGACTGTGGAGATAGAAGTGCAGAAAGCACCTTTGAGAAATTAAATCCGTTTAGCAGTGTAAAAAAAGTAATAGGTATAGTCAGCGGCAAGGGTGGTGTAGGTAAAAGTTTAGTAACATCATTAATGGCTGTAATGGCTCAGCGTAAGGGGTTAAATGCTGCAATATTAGATGCGGATATTACGGGTCCTTCAATTCCAAAATCATTTGGAGTAAGTGGCAGGGCGATGGCAAGCCAGCAGGGTATGCTGCCTTCTGTATCTAAAAAGGGCACACAGATAATGAGCCTTAATTTAATTTCAGAAAACGAAACTGACCCAGTTATATGGCGCGGTCCTGTTATTGCAGGGGTAGTGAAACAGTTTTGGACAGATGTTGTTTGGAAAGATGTAGATATAATGTTTATAGATATGCCTCCTGGCACAGGTGATGTACCATTAACAGTGTTTCAGTCTATTCCAGTAGATGGTATAATTATAGTATCATCTCCTCAGGAGCTTGTAGGTATGATTGTAGAAAAAGCTGTAAATATGGCTGCTATGATGAATATACCAGTTTTAGCACTTGTAGAGAATATGAGTTATTTTAAATGTCCAGACTGCGGCAAGGAAATAAAAATCTTTGGTGAAAGCAATATGGAAAAAATAGCTAAAAAACACAATATTTCATTAACTGCAAGAATACCTATAGACCCACAGATTGCTTCATTAGTAGATGCTGGTAATGTGGAAGAAGTAAATGTGGAAAGTTTAAATAAAGTGTTAGACGCTGTTATTGCAAAATAAGGAGAATGTTATGATTATAGCTGTAGCTGTAGAAAACGGACAGGTATGTGCTCATTTTGGACACAGTCCTTCCTTTACATTTTACGATATAGAAGACGGAATAATAAAAGTATCAATGAATATGCAAAGCCATGGTGAAGGTCATGGTATACTTCCTGACTTTATTGCATCAAAGGGAGCAAAGGCGGTGCTTGTAGGCGGCATGGGAGCTCCTGCTCAAAGTGCATGTACTGCAAAAGGTATACAGGTAGTAACAGGTGTGAAAGGTAATCCTGACGAGGCTGCATTAGCGTTTGCAGGCGGCTGCCTGACTTCAGATGGTGCATCATGTTCTCATCATGGGGAAGGTCATGGTCATAACTGTTCACATCATGGTCAGTGTGGTCATTAATCAGCATAATTTTTAAAGCAGTATATTTAATACAATTATCCCCTTTTAAAAATAAAAGGGGATTTTTTTATAAAATTATCCGATAATGCTTGAAGTATTTAAGTTTATGTCCTATTATAATAATATACAAGAATAAAGGGGGCGTAATCTATGTCATTTGCATTTCCAAAGAAAGTAAAAGAAAACAATAACAAGCTGTTTAAGAAAACATCTTATGATATAAGGGCGTATGTTGGCGAGCCGGGAGATTTTTTTAATGATAAGGCTGTATTAACTCCTGAAGCAATGGAGGCGGCAGGAATGATGACTGCTGGTTTAAATTTTAAAACTCAGGACGGCGGCACTGTATCATTAAAAGAGGGAGATACAATAGTTGTTGGTTACGATAACGGCCCTACATCACAAGTTTTAGCAGAATCATTTGCTAGGGGCGCAGCTAGCCTGGGTGTAAATGTTTATAATATAGGTATATCATCATCAGGTCAGGTATATCAAAATCAGGAGCAGTTATCAGCTCAGGGCCACTGCCAGATAACAAGGAGCCATGTGGAAGTAACAACAAATGGTGCAAAATTTGGTATAGGCACTCAAGGGATACATACATATTTATTAGGTCAGATGAATGAGGCTGTTGCAGAAGATAAATTTATCCCAAGGCAGTGTAAAGCTGGCACAATAACAGATAAAGCAGCAGAGGGCAAAAAAGTATATTTTGAAAAGATGAAGAAAATCTATAAAGATTATTATTCTAAGCGTGATAACTCTATGGTTGCAGTCAATGTATTTGGCGGCACAGGTTTAGAGTATATAGATTTATTTAAAGATATATTTGGTGATAAAGTAACAATATTAGGCACAGATATAAATGTAAATGCAGGGGATTTATTGGCAGACCCAACAAGGAAAGAGATGCTTGAAAGAGTGCCCGCGTTACAGGCGGCTCTTGATAAGGGTTTAAGGGTCCATTCATTTGATTTAGATGCAGACAGGGGCTCTATTACAGAGGGCAGTGAGGCATTAACATTAAATGGGGAAGGCCATTATTTAGGTGATAATTTAGCATTTATATTAGCAGGTTACAAATTAACTATTGCAGTGCCTGCATTAAGGAAAAAATTAGAAGAATTAAATGTGCCAAAAGAAAAAATAGATGAAATAATAAAAATTGCAAGTATAATCTATGTGGACCCGCGCTATACATCAAGTGTAAAAAGCTATGTAGAAAAAGAGTTAAAGGGTACTACAGAGTTTCACAGGAAAGGTCATTCTTTATGGAAGGAAACAATTACTGCCAATATGAAAAAAATGGCATCCCTTGCAGGGTGCAGCTCTATTAAAGAATTTGTAGCAAAAACAGGCTACAGGGATATTCAGATTGAGGCATCTTTGCACATGTTTTCAACAGATACAATGGATGGTATACCGCGGGATGATGCAGTTGAGAATATTTTTCTGCTTGAAAAAGTATTAGATGAAATGGGTATAAAAAAATTAAAACCATTTTTTGATAAAATGCCAAAACGCTATATTACAAAGGAAATCCGCACAACATCTGTTTCAAATGAGGCAAAAGATGCAATAACTGAATCTATCCTTACAAAAATAAGGAAAACATTTGAGGGGAGAAAAGGTTTTTCAATAGTAGAGTTTGACGGTCAGATTAGGGTGGACTGGTCAACAGGCTTTTTAATGTATGGCATGAGTAACACTTCTCCAAAGCTGACATTTATGGCAGAGGGTGAAACTGTTAAAGAAAGGAATATGGTTCTTGCCTACATTATGGCACTTCATAATGAGGCTAAAAAGGCTGAGCAGGATAATCTGCCAATGGATTTATCAGAAAACCCATTTTATGTAAAAGATGCAAGCTATGAAATGAGCAAACCTGATGAAATAGATTTTAATGATGAAAGGGTAAAAGAATTTATTAAATTTATTGGTTAAAAAATAAATACTCTGCTTGCATTTTTGAAAGCAGAGTATATATTTATTTGTATAGTATGCATAACTGCAAGGAGTTTTACTATGCATAATTTAATTCATTATAAAGAACATTATGGGCGAATATCATATTCTGCCAATAATAAAGAATTTACTGGCAGTGTAGCAGGCGAAAAAACATCAAACAATGTATCTTTAAAAGGTTCATCAGAAGAAGAAGTGAAAAAAGCATTTAAAGATTACATTGATGAAATGATGAATACGGGGAAAAATAAGAAATCATAATTTTAAATCATTAAAATTAATAAATGTGGCGGGTGGTATAGTATGGTTTCCGATGATTTTTTCAAGCCATAGTATATCATGCCATGTGTCGTGTTTATATCCGCAGTTATGGAAATGGGCCACTTCCTGAAATCCAAATTTTTTATGGAAGAAAACGCTTTCAGTATTTGCATAAGTAATACAGGCGTATATGTTTAATATATTCATCTTTTTAATATAATCAAAGAGAGTGGTATAAAGGCGTGAGCCGATAGATTTATTTAAATATTCATGGTGCAGATATATTGTAGTTTCGCAGGAGTAGTCGTAAGCTTTTCTAGTTCTAAGTGGTGCAGCGTAAGCAAAGCCTGTAAGTTTATTATCAATTTTTGCAGTAAGATATGGGTATTTTTTTTGTATAGTTAAAACACGTGCAGAAAATTCATTAATGCTAGGCACATCTATTTCAAAAGTAGCAGGAGAGTTTAAGATGTAGTATCCGTAAATTTCTAATATATCTTGAATATCATTTTTTTCTGCAATATTAATTACTAAATTATCCATACTTAATCCTCTAAATTACTATTTATACTTCTTAATATTTCATTATATTTATAGCAGGCTTTATCTAATTTCAGGTTGCATGAAGAATTAAAATAGGAGAGTGCTTTTTTAAGATTTCTTTTCACTTTTATGCCGTTTTCGTAAATAGCACCTGCATTATAGCATGCAGCGGCGTTTTGCATAGAGCATGCTTTTTCATATAATTTTCGTGCTTTTGACTGTGATTTTCTAACAATATCACCTTTAAAATAAAGCGAGGCAAGTTCAAAGCAGCCGGCACTGATGTTATTATCGCATGCAGTATTGAAAAGTTTAACAGCTTCTTTTTGTACACTTTCATTATAATCATTTTTAAAGAGTTTACCAAGGTTTACACATGATTCATATATTTTATTATCACATGCTTTTTTATATGCAGTAACAGCAGAGAGGTTAAGTCCAGTATCCTGAAAAAGCTGTCCTGCATAAAAGCAGGCAAGAAAGTCATTATTATCGCAATCTATTTCAAGCTGTTTAATACTTTTGACAGGCACGGGAACCTGAGCATAAATATTATTATAAAATAAAATTATAAATACTATAAATAAAATTTTTTTCATTTAAGTAATATATAATGAAAAATAAATTAATGGAAGAAAAAATATAAAAAGGAGTAAACATATTTTAAGAAATACGAACATTGATAATGGACTCCCTGCCTGTTTCTAAGCTAAATTGGCGGTTGCTTATAAGTGAAACAGGCAGAAGATAATTCCATTGTCGGAAGGATATTATTATGTTTATACGTTTTTACGGGTTACCCGGCAGATGTAAAATATTTGGCGGATATTAAACTTGCTGGTCTGCCATATTCATGGCTTGTAACCTTTCCAACGCCTCTTTCGAAATAATCACTTTATCCATAGACATTCCTGCGTCTTCTGAATTTGTTTTGCTGCTGTCTACTTTTTCTCCGCGCAGAAGTTTAGAAAGCTCTGAAACACTTTTTTCATTTTTGCTGGCAGCTGTATATGCTGCATACTGGTTAGAGTTAGAAATTAATAGAGAATCAGTCATTTTAAACGCTCCTTTGCCACCCTGCTTGGCTTATGCAAGATATATAGCAATCACCGTGCCAAAAAAAAGACTTGCCAAAATTATAAAAAAATGAAAAATACATTTATGATTAGTTTTGATAATGTATCTAAAAGCTACGGCTCAAAAGTTTTATTTGAAAATGTTACCTTTAATATAAATAAGGGGGAGCGTATTGGACTTGTTGGCAGAAACGGCAATGGTAAGACTACCCTTATGCGTATTATTACAGGTGAGGAAGAAGCAGACAGCGGCAAAGTATCTATTCCTAAAAACTATAAGATAGGTTTTTTAAAGCAGCACATAAAGTTTAGCAAAAGCACGGTAATAGAGGAAGCAATGTTAGGTCTTTCTGAGGAAGAAAGTCATGACAGGTGGAAAGCTGAGAAAATACTTTCAGGTTTAGGGTTTAGTTCATCAGATATGGAGAAAGAGCCATCATCTTTTTCAGGTGGTTTTCAAGTTCGCCTTATGCTTGCCCAGACCTTACTTTCCAGTCCTGATTTATTACTACTTGATGAACCTACAAACTATCTTGATATTGTATCGCTCAGGTGGCTTAAAGGTTTTTTAAATTCGTGGAAAGGTGAGCTTTTACTTATTACTCACGACAGGCAGTTTATGGATGATATAGTTACCCATATTGCAGGTATACACAGGTGCAGAATACGTAAAATGGAAGGTAAGACTGATAAGTTTTACGAGCAGATAGCAAGAGATGAAGAAATATATGAAAAAACAAGAATAAATGACGAGCAGAAGCGTAAGGATTTAGAGCAGTATATTACCCGCTTCAGGGCAAAAGCCCGTCTTGCAGGTCTTGTGCAGAGCCGTATAAAAACTCTTAATAAAATGGAGAAAAAGGAAAAACTTGAAGCTATAAAAAACCTGGAGTTTTCATTTAAATATAAGCCTGTTACATCTAAGCAGATAATGAGAGCGGAAAATATTTCCTTTTCTTATGATAGTAGGAAATTTTTAATTAAGGATTTATCTATTATTATAGGCAGTGAGGATAAGATAGCAGTAATAGGAAAAAACGGCAAAGGTAAATCAACTTTATTAAAAGTACTTGCAGGGATTTTGCCTGCAACAAGTGGAAATGTAATTTATCATACAGGCTGTTTAAAAGGGTATTATGAGCAGACAAATGTATCATCATTAAATCCTGATAACACTATAGAGGAAGAAATACAATCAGTTTCAGATAATTTTGACAGAACTTATGTTAGAAATATATGTGGAGCGATGCTTTTTGAGCAGGATGCGGCCTTAAAAAAAATAAAGGTGCTTTCAGGTGGTGAAAAAAGCCGTGTTATGCTTGGTAAGATTATTGCAAGCCCTTTAAATGTTTTAATGCTTGATGAGACCACTAACCATTTAGATATGGATGCATGTGATTCATTAATTGAGGCAGTAGATAATTTTCCAGGTGCAGTAATCATGGTAACTCACAATGAAATGTTTCTGCATGCCCTTGCAAACAGATTAATAGTGTTTCAAGATGAGTATCCATATATTTTTGAGGGTACTTATGAGGAATTTTTAGAAAAAGAGGGCTGGCAGGAAGAAACAGCTGTTAAAATAAAGGAAGTAAAAAACAAGCTTACTAAAAAAGATGCAAGAAAATTAAGAAGTGAAATAATTGCAGAAAAAAATAGAGTATTAAAGCCGTTAGAACAGCTTGTAGAAAGTCTTGAAAATGAAATAAGCGAATGTGAAAATGAAGTGGAAGAATTAAATAATTTATTAATAGAGGCATCTTCAAAAAATGACGGTATATTAATAGGAGATTATGGCAGGCGGCTTGCAGAACTTAATAAAAAAATAGATGATGATTTTATTAAGCTTGATAATGCTTACACAGAGCTTGAATCTTATAAAAAAGAATATGAAGAAAAATTAAATCAGATAGAAGAATAAAAGGAAGGAAAAATGAAAAAAATATTATTAACATTATTATGCACATTT
>DXAQ01000063.1 GCA_019116905.1 Candidatus Mucispirillum faecigallinarum
ACGACTGCTTAATGTGTTGCAATCGTTTTTAGATTTTACAAATTTAGTGTTATTTGCAATATAAAATAATAATAATTACTATTTTGGTGGAAAATATTTTAAGGCAATTTTTTTACCTAAAATTTGACCAGCTATGCCAAATATCATAAATATAAATATATACCAAAAAGAAAAACCTGCTGCACGTCTTAGTATTGCAGCCACTGGTATTGGTGCGTGAATACTAAGAAACCACATAAGGCTGTATGATGTAAAGCGGCTTCTAATCATACCAAAAGGCAGATTAAGAAAAAAACATATTATTCCTATTTTAAAAATTGTAAAAAGTGTTTCATAACTCATAATATTTATGTTATAATAATTTTATATTCATTTGTAAAGGTGGTTTATGTATAAAATTGTATTAATCTACTTAATATCTACATTATTACTTATTACAGGCTGTAATAAAAGTAAAGAAATGCAGGAAAATACTAGTGTTTCCAGTAATAACCAGTCAGTAAGCAGTGATAATATTTTTCAGAATGATTTTTTAGCAGAAGATGGCTCTGTTATTCAAAATGCAGCAGTGCCTGCATCAGATGGGGAGGGCATGGAAGTTGTAAAATCAGTTAATTCATCAGATAATATTTCTGCTAATACTAAAAAAAATATACAGATTTTTTTCCGTGCTGTATACGATAATAATACTGCTGTTATGGAGAATCTTTTAAAGGATGGTTTTGATATAAATACAATGAATGAAAATGGTGAGAATGCAGTAAATGTTGCTATTGCTGCAGGCAGTTTTAATGTATTAAAATATTTAATTGATAAGGGAGCAAACTTAAACAGCACATCAGATACGGGAATTCCTCCATTAAGTCAGGCAATAATAGAATATAATAAACAGGCAATAGATATGCTTCTTGCATCTAAAAAAATTGATATGTATTACGTATGGGGCGATATGTGGACAGGCTCGCCTCTTTATATTGCATGTTCAAAAGCAAATATATATGCTCTTGAAAAAATGGTGGAAAACGGAGCAGATTTAAATTATGATTTTAGTGAATATAATGCAGTGCCACTTTTACATTATACAATTAATTATAAGCAGTATATTAGGAATGAAGATTATAAAGAATTAATTGCTTTTTTAATTTTAAATAAAATAGATATAAATAAAAAGAACAGTGATGGCCAGACTCCTTTAATGACTGCATTAAAAAATGGGGATATAGATACATTTAATGCATTAATTGCAGGTGGTGCAGATGTTACTTTAAAAGATAATAACGGCTTAACTGCCCTAAATTATGCGGAACATTTAAAAGGAGCAGCTCTTTTACCTAAAGAAGAATATGAAAAAATACTTAATGTCTTATCAGTTCAAGAGGTTAAATAATTATGATATATCAGCTGCTGGCAGTAGGTGCAGGTGGGTTTTTAGGTGCAGTATTTCGCAGTTTTTCACTTTTAATATTTGCAAATAAACTAGGGCTTTCATCTATTTATGGTGTATTATTTGTAAATGTGCTTGGCTCATTTATAGCAGGTACATTTACAGGACTTCCTGAAAATATGCAGGGAAGTTATTTAAGATATTTTATAATCACTGGTTTTTTAGGAGCATTAACAACTTTTTCTGCTTTTTCTCTTGATAATATGGGGCTTTTAAAAATGGGGCAGTATAAAATGCTTGCAATTAATATAATATTAAATGTAGTATTAACATTAATGTTTGTTATGGCAGGTTATGCATTATCTAAAAAAATATTTGGTTAAAACAATTTTGGAGAGTTAAATGAATTCAAATTCTTATGGAGAATTTTTTAAAATAACAACATTTGGAGAAAGCCATGGTGCAGCAGTTGGAGTAATTATTGACGGCTGTCCTGCAGGGCTTGAGATTAGTGAAGAAGATATACAAAAAGAATTAGATAGAAGAAAGCCGGGGCAGAGTAAAGTTTCTACTTTAAGAAAAGAAGATGATTCTGTTGAGATATTATCAGGAGTTTTTGAAGGCAAAACAACAGGCACGCCTGTTGCTTTAATGGTTAGAAATACAAGCCAGAGAAGCCAGGATTATAATGATATAAAAGACTTATTTCGCCCAGGTCATGCAGATTATACTTATTTCAAAAAGTTTGGCATAAGAGATTACAGGGGCGGCGGCAGAGCATCAGCAAGAGAAACAATCGGCAGGGTTGCTGCTGGTGCTGTTGCAAAAAAAATACTTGCATTAAAAGGCATTGATATATTTGGCTACATTATACAAATAGAAAATATAATGGCAGAAAAATTTGACAGGGATTTTATTGAGCAAAATCCTATTCGCACAGCCGACGTAGATGCTTATCCTTTAATGGAGGAGGCAATCTTAAAAGCAAAAATGGAACAGGATTCAGTAGGCGGAGTAATTGAGCTTTGCATAAAAAATGTACCTGCAGGTCTAGGAGAACCAGTATTTGACAGGCTTAATGCAAGGCTTGCTTATGCAATAATGAGTATACCTGCTGTGAAAGGGGTAGAGTTTGGAGCAGGCTTTAAAGCTGCTGCTATGCGCGGCAGTCAAAATAATGATGAAATCACACCTGATGGATTTCTTTCAAATAATGCAGGAGGCACACTTGGGGGTATATCTTCTGGTCAGGATATAATTTTAAGGTTTGCGGTAAAGCCTACATCATCTATTCTTACGCCTAAAAAAACTATTGATATATATGGCAATCCTCATGAGATAGTAACAAAAGGCAGGCATGACCCATGTGTTGCGCCACGAGGTGTTGTAGTGGCAGAGGCTATGGCAGCACTTACAATTGTTGATATGATGATGATTAATGCTGGCAGGCAGATTATATGAAAAGAATCTTACCTGTATTATTAATCTTATCATTATTTCTAATTTCTGGCTGTTCTGCGGCATATCAAAAATACAGCCAGCGAATAGCAATATCGGCTACTCCAAAAGAAATATTTGATATTGATATTGAACTTAGATTTGTTTCTGCCACATCAGTTGAAAAAAAGGAAATGAAGAAACGCCTTGCACAAAAAGGGCTGCAGGTATTTACAGGCTATACAAGGGGTATGATTCAAGGCACTGTTATAGCAGACAGGCAGTTTATAGCATCAATAAGAAATTTTGTTATTAATTATAAACCTTATGTAAATAATAACGATAAACAAATATTTGATGAAATATTAAAAGCTCTTGATGAACTAGATTTATATTTAGACAGAGTAGAAGGTCAGGCTTTGCCGTAAATATGCTTTAATATTTGAGTAGATTGGAGACCTGTCAGTTCAATAACAAGTTTAGAAAACTCATCAACTGCCAACTTGCTTCCATTTACAAACCAATAGATTAGCAGGTTTAACATTCCAGATACATAGTATTCAATATAGTATTCAATATTTTCTTTTGTGCTGCCTGCTTTTTTAGCTTCTTTAACAAGGTTATCTTTAAGCATTTTTTTAATGCGCATCATAAATCTTGGATTATCTGATTTAGTAAATAAAACTTTAAGATATTTTTCATTTTTTTTATAATTATTAATAATTACAGCAAGTTTATCCTGATTGTATGTTTCATCCATAATAAATGACTGAATAAGATGAGATATTTCTTTAATTTCAAGCATAATTTCACGTTCTATGGCATCAAACATTTCATATATGTTTTTATAGTATGAATAAAAAACGCCACGGTTATATCCTGCTAAATCAGTGATTTCAACAATTCTGATTTTATTAATGTCTTTTTCTGAATAAAGCTGCCAAAAGGCATCTTTTAAAATTTCTGGAGTTTTTAGCTTGATTTTATCAGTCATAATGCTACCCTTAATATTATATTACATTGTTTTATATATAAATTCAACATAAAAAGATATTTTGTTGCATAAAAAATACATTTTTAGCAATATTTATATTTTGGTAATATAAATATTGATTGTTATTATGAAAAATGATATATAGCAGGATATTTTGATGTAAGAGAATATTAATGGTGTCAGAAAATAAAAAAAATAAAATCAATGATTTTTTATCAGGTTTAAAACTGTTTTTTCCTATTGGTGCAGGCTATCTTCCATTGGGATTTGCATGTGGAATAGTGTGTGCTGAGGCAGGAATGAGTGTAGTACAGATATTTATAATGTCGCTTTTTGTATACGCAGGAGCTGGTCAGTACATAGCAGGTGGTATGATTGCTGCAGGTGCATCACCTTTTTCTATTATTATTACTACATTAATAGTTAATTCGCGTCATGTGCTTTATACTTCTGTATTATATCCTTATATTGCTAAATGGAGTTTTTTAAAACAGTCTATTTTTGCTACAGAAATCACAGATGAAGTATTTGCTATGCATTCAAGTTATATGGCAAAAAATGGTGCAAATACTGTAACAGCTTTTACCTTAAACATATTTTCTCATTCATCATGGATAATAAGTAATACGATAGGCGGTATATCAGCAAGTCTTATTCCAGACAGCTCAAAATTTGGGCTTGATTTTACACTTTATGCGCTTTTTATTGCATTAATTCTGCCACGTCTTGTAAATTATGCCCAGGCTGCAGCTTTTATAACAGGTGGATTAATAGCTGTAATTTTTGCTCTTTTTGATATGGTGTATTTTGGAATAATTGCAGGGGCGGTGGCAGGAGCAACTGTAGGATTTTATACAGGCAGGAGGCTGCATTATGTTCAGCAGTAATCCACTTGAATATATTTATATTGTAATCATAGGTATGGCAGCTGTATCATATTTTTCAAGAGAATTGCCGTTTGTAATATTAAAGGGCAGGAAATTAAAGCCTGGTATTGTTGAGTGGATGGGATATATTCCTATTGCTGTTCTTTCTGCATTACTTATTCCTGCGCTGCTTATTGACAGCGAAAGTAAAAAATTATTTATTTCACTTGATAATTTATTTTTAATTACAGGTGTTTTAACATTTATATTTGGTTTATTTATAAAAAACTTATTTGCTGTTATTATTTTTGGTGTTTCACTGCTTGCAATACTTAGATATTTTGTATAAAAAGCCTATTGCATAATACATAAAAATATGTTATTAATCACAATATATTAAAAGTTTTTAATTATTTTTTAAGGTGGGTAAAATGGGTTTATTGGAAAGATACCGCAGAAGTGTTGCATTAAAAGTTCTTATTCCGCAGGTTTTAGTTATAGTTCTTTCTCTTATTATTGTTGTGATTGTAGCTATTGTTGGTATTGATGGTTTGAGAAAGCAGACTATTGATAATGAAGTTAAATCAATCCAATCAAGAATGTCTACATTTATTAAAATGAGAGAAAATCTTATTTTAGTTGGAACAGCAAGCTTATCTAAGGATAATTTAATTAAAGAAGCAATAATGGCAGGTAATCAAGAAGAAGTTCAGCGCTTACTTAGTGCAGCGAAAGAAGGTATCTTTAATCAGGTTATAAAAGTATCTAATAATAACATACAAGAATCTAAAGTTACTTTTCAAGTTATAGATGCAAATGGTAAAATTATAGCATCAACTTCTAAGGCAGATGCAAATGGTCTTGTATCTCAAGCAGTAGGTGAAAATGTTTCATCTCAATGGGCATATCAAAAAATGTCTGACAAAAGTGGTTTTTTAGCTACAGTAGATTATGACAAACAGGGTATTGTAGTAAGAGCCCTTGCACCGATTGTACAGGATGGTAAAATGATTGGTGTGCTGCAAATGGTTGAAGATATTAATGATACAATAAAAGAGTATGTTCAATCATACGGTTTTATATACCTTTTAAATTTAGCACCAAAATATAATTCTTATGCATCTAATGTTAAAGGCGATATGTATTATAATAAAGGTCTTGTTATAAATTATAACGATATAGATATGAGACTGTTAGGTGTTATTGAAAAAGCAGGTCTTAATGAAAATTCTACTACACTTTTAGCAGCAAATCATTTCTTTATGCCTGTTAATCTTACAACTACTCCACATACATCTGGCGATATAAATAAACCAAATGGTGAATATATTGGTACATTATACCTGGCAACTCCTGAAAAAAATATTTTTGCAGTAGTTGATAATGCAAGTAAAGTAGCAAGGCAGTTATTAGCTGTATTTGTAATAGCATTTATATTATCTACAATTATTGTAATGCTGCTCTTTACAGTAAATGTAATTAAACCAGTTAAAAATCTTGCTGTTGCATTAAGAGATTTATCTGAAGGTGATGGTAACTTAAGAACACGTTTAAATTTTAAAAGTATTGATGAGTTTGGCAGAGCAGCAGGATATGTTGATAAATTTATTGAAAAAATTCAGAAAACAATTGTTGTGGCAATTGATGCATCAACTGAAACATCATCTGCATCAGAAGAATTATCTTCTACATCGTATGAGCTTTCAAGCACAATAGCAGAGCAAATGGAGCTTGTATCTAATACCGAAAATTTAATATCTGATATTGGTAAAAACCTTGATGTTACAGAAGAAAGAGCAATCAGCACAACAGAAGATTTAGAGGAAACTCGCAAAATCTTTAACCACTTTGTAGAGAGTCTAAGCACACTTGTAACAAGTGTTAATGAAGAAAACGAACAGCAGAAAGTTGTTTCTGATAAAATGAATGAAGTTACAGACAGAGTAAAAGAAATTACAGCTGTATTAACAATCATATCAGAGATTGCAGACCAAACTAACCTGCTTGCACTTAATGCATCTATTGAGGCAGCACGTGCAGGTGAACATGGTAAAGGGTTTGCGGTAGTTGCTGATGAGGTTAGAAAACTTGCAGAAAGAACGCAAGACTCTCTTGATAATATTAATAAAATGGCTAAAATGATTATACAAAGTGTAGATGAAACATATCAGCTTGTAGAAAAATCATCAGACGGTATAAAAGAAGTTGCAAATGGAGCAGGCAAACTTATTGATGAAGGTAACGAGGCTGTTGTAAGGCTTACAAAATCAACAGAAGTATCTAGTGATGTTGTTAAGAAAACATCATATATTGCAGTTAAAGTAAAAGACTTAATTGAAGGTGCTCATACACTTGTTAACTTATCATCTAACAATAAAGTTGCAGGTGAAAATGTAAGTCAGGTTTCTGAGCACTTAGCATTTAAAGCAAGTGAATTAAATAAAGTATTAGGTAAATTCCAAGTATAATTATAACTTAAAGCAATATTTGGCTGTGCTGATAATTTATATTATTGGCACAGCTTTTTATTTTTATTACAATATTATTTGAGCGGGCTATGGATGAAAGTTTTTTAAAAAGTTTGAATGTTTTGTATGTGGAAGATGAAGTTGATATTATCGCACTTGTTGAAAAGCGTTTTGCACCAAAATTTAACAAGTTTGTATCGGTTACTTCTGCAGAAGAAGCTTTAGAAACATTTAAAAAATGTAATTTTGACCTTATTTTGACAGACTACTTACTGCCAGGTATTAATGGTATGGAGTTTGCAAAAGAAGTGCTTAAAATTAAAGCCAAAGTTCCTATAATTTTAATTACAGGCTATGTTGATATGCAGTTTTTAGTTGAAGCTATCAATATGGGTATAACTCAATTTGTATCAAAACCGATTCAGTTTAAGCTTTTAAGGAATGCCATTAATAATGCGGTAGAATCTGTTGTATTAGAACATCTTCTTAATAAAAGCAGAGAGCAGGAATTAGAGCTTTTAAAATATAAAGATATGTATAACACTATGCAGCATGATGCAACCCTTAGAAAAGAGTTACATATTATGCGTAATGATATGTTTAAAAAATACTATCATGACGGAGATAATCCAGTAACCCATAATGGCTGGCAGTTAGAAGTATTTTATAGAAGTCTTGATATAGTTTCTGGGGATACATATACATGCAGAACACTTGATAACGGCAATTTAATAATATTTATTGCTGATGCTATGGGTAAAGGTATTTCTGCATCTATTACGTCATTAGTTTCTGTATCACTTATAAACTATATAATAAAACAGCAGGACCAGAGGAAACATCTTTCCGGCGAAGATGAAATCAGATTAATTGTTGAGCACTGCGTATCATTTATGCGTGAAAATTTAGTAGAAGACGAAGTTCTTTGTGCTATATTTGCATATTTTGATTTTAATGAAAATAAATTAAGATATGCATCATTTTCTATGCCAAGGCTTTTATATCAAACAACAGAGGGTGCGATAGAGAAACTTCCTTCAAACAATCTTCCTATTATGCCTTATGCAGTTGATATTTTTATTGATTCTGTTGATTTAAGTAATATTGCAAAAGTGGCACTTTTTACAGATGGTATTGTTGAATCAGAAACAAGGGATGGCGTTTTATATTCAGCATATTTAAATGAAGACTTTTTATGTTCTCCATTTTTAAAACCATTTTTAAATAATGTTTATAAGCATTTAGATGCATTTAGTGATGACACGACAGTTTTCTATATTAGAAGGCCATTTGCAAATATTATTAAAGAAAAAGTATTTCAATATCCAACAAAATATGATAAATTAGATGAGGCATCTGAGAAAATTCGTCAAGAAATGCTTGAATGTGGTATAGATGCAGATGCGCATGATTCTTTTTTCACAGCGTTTTCTGAAAGTATTATGAATGCTTATGAGCATGGAAACCTTGCTATTATATTTGATATTAAGCATGAGTTAATAAAAAATGGTTCATACGAAGAAGAACTCTTGAAAAAAGAAAAAGATTGTGATAAGATTATAACAGTTAGGTTTGTATACTGTGATGATATTGAAAGCAAATATATTATTGTAGGTATACGTGATGAGGGAGCAGGTTATCCTATCACTGTGTTTAAAAACGCTATTGGGGATACTACAAAGTTCAATGGCAGGGGCGTTAAAATCATTGACTATTATACAGATATTTTCTTTTTTTCAGAAGACAGAAAGGAAATATTTATTGGTATAAAAGTTGGATAAAATATAAATTTTTTTATTGAGGTTATAATATGGAAATACACAGACATGGTTCAGAAATAATAATCAATGGTAATATTAAAAATACTGCTGATTATCAACTTATTAAAGATAATGTTAACAGCCTTGTTCAATCAGGTACAAAAAGCATTATTGTAAAAACTCCAGAAAGCTTTTCAATGACTTCATCAGTGATTGGCTTTTTTATTAAAGTTATTTTTCAGGACAAGGTTGCAATCCATGTTTATGTAAAAGATGATAGACTTTACAGCTTATTAGAGGATTTAAATTTAATTGAAACATTTAAGGTTCAAAAATATTAATAAATAATAATATTACTCAATATAATTTATTCTTATTATTTTTTCTCCTTATTTAAGCCTGCTTTTATCTGCAGGCTTTATTTGTTATAAACTGTATTTAAAATAAATCAATCTGTTTATTCTATAAACACAATAATTAATATGGTTTTAAGAAGTATATACTTTTTAAAATAATTGCCTTTTAGAAATATAAATGATATAACAATATAGTAATTTAAGCAAAAAATCATTTTCATTGAAGCTTTTTTTACTGTTTCTTATGTGGTGGAAATTAAGTTTTTTGTTTGTATTAGGATAAGAAAATTATATGATATAGTTTGGCAGCTTGCTATACTTTAAGGCTGTTTTTTTAAAATTTGATTTAACTAAAAATATAAAGATAATATAATGGAGTATGATTATGGTATTAGAAGCAGATGATGCAGTTGAGATTGTTTTAAAAAATATAGAGCCGTTAGGAAAGGAAAGAATATCAATTTTTGATGCAGTAAACAGAGTAATTGCAGAGCCTGTTGTATCAAGGCGTAATCTTCCACCTTTTGATACATCAGCTATGGACGGATATGCTATTAAAGCAGCAGATACTGAAAAAGGCAGTGCATCATTGAAAGTGAAAGGTGTTATTGCAGCAGGTGATAATGTTGCAGGTTTATCTATTAATAGTGGAGAATGTTATAGAATTATGACTGGAGCTTTTCTGCCCTCTGGTGCAGACAGTGTAATTCAGCATGAACTTACAGATAACGGCAAAGAAGTTGTTAATATTCCACAGCAGGTAAAACATGGATTTTGCGTTCGTTATAAAGGGGAGGATTTAAAAACTGGGAACACTATTGATAGAACTGGAGAAAGGTTTACAGCATATCATATTGGAAGATACGTTTCTGCAGGTATATTTTACACATCAGTTTACAGGAAACCTCGTGTTGCACTTATTTCTACAGGCAGTGAGATTGCAGACCCTGCTAATCAGGATAATCCTGATATGATTTTTGATTCCAACGGTCAAATGGCAAAAGTATTTTTTGAGCAGTTAGGTGCAGACGTATCTTATATTGGTGTTGTGCCTGATGATAAGGATGCATTACTTAATACTTTTAAATCATTAAAAAATTTTGATATGATAGTAACTTCTGCAGGTATTAGTGCAGGAGATTTTGATTATATGAATTTAATAGCAGACCAGCTTGGTATTAAATGGCTTTTTAATAAAATCAATCAAAAACCAGGTCAGCACATGGGGTTTGGGTTTATGGGTAATACGCCAGTATTTGCATGTCCTGGTAACCCAGTTAGTGCTATGTTTTGTAATTTTTACTATACAAAACCAGCGCTTTTAAAAATGATGGGATATAAAGATTATAGAAATAAACCTGTAAAAGTAGTTTTAGCAAGTGAAGTAGTAAAGAAAAAAGGCAGAGTTCAGTTTGACAGGGTGCAGATAAAAGTAGAGGATGGTGCAATGAAAGCGTATCCTTTTACTACTCAGGATTCACATATAATAGAATCACTAGTTGCAGCAAACGCTTATGCAAAATTTACAAATGAAATGGTAGGTACGCTTAAAGCAGGCACAGAGCTTTATGCTTATGTATTTAATGCAGAACAGGTGCTTGGTTAATGGATATATCATATGCAGTGCTTAGCGGCGGTCAGGCAAAGCGTTTTGGCAGTGATAAAACAAAAGCACTGTATAAAGGTAAGCCCTTATATTTATACGGCATAGAAACTGGATTATCTTTAAGTTCTGATGTTATGCTTATATCTAAGGACAGCAGCAAATATCAGCCATATTTAAAAAATGTGCAGTATCTGCAGGATGATTTAGGCGAAATTTGCCCTATGAGCGGTTTAATAAAAGTTGGTATGTCAGCAAAATATGATGATATATTTATACTTTCTGCTGATGCTCCTTTAATAGAAAAAGAGTTTGTAAAATTTCTATACAGCAGTTTTAATAACTGTGATGGTGTAATACCTGTAATAAATGGTAAAAGTTATACTTTAATGGGCTTTTATAAAAGAAAAGTTTTGCTTAATATGCTTGATGATTATAATAATAAAAACTTTAAAATAATTAAAAGTCTTGAAAAATATAATATAAAATATATTAATGAAGATATAATATTTTCATCAGGTTTTAATGATACTATGTTTACAAATATTAATTTTCAGGAAGATTTAAATAAACTGGAGGAAAATAATGGGTAAATTAATTAAAGTAGTTATTGCATTGGCAGTATTATTAATTATAGCATTTATTGCAAGGAGTATTATTTTTAAAGCATCAGATGTTTCTACAGATGATATTGTTAAAAGGGCAGTAAATCAGGCAGATGAAATTGTTGATAAATCACTAAATGAAGCAAACAAAGCAGTAGAGCAGTCTCTTAAAAAGGCAGATGAAGCAGTAAAAGATACATTAAAACAGGCAGAAAAAGAAGTAGAAAAACAGTTAGATAAATAGGTGATGCATGAAAAAAGTATTATTAACTGTGTTAGTTTTATTTTCTTTTGCAGGTCTTACTTTTGCAGAAAACAATAAAAGTGATAATCAAACTATTTCTCAGGAAGAAAAAACTGATGAATTTTTTAAAAACTTTATTAATACAATAGATAAGACTGCAAAAGATTCTACAAATAAAATAGCAGATGAAATAAAATCATTAGGTAAATAATATTAGAGCAGCAGTATAAAAATATACTGCTACTCATTTTTCTTATAGCTTACAACTGCTAAAACATTTAAAACTACTGCAAATATTCCTAAAATGATTAACTCTCTATACATATCAGTAAAAACTGCGCCTTTAAGGTAAATACTTCTAACGGCATGGCCGTAATATTTCAGCGGGTTAAATGCTGCAATCCACTGCCCCCATTCAGGCATATATGCAACTGGTGTAAAAAGGTTGCTCATAAAAAATAATATCATTACAAAGAAAAACATTACAAACATTGCCTGCTGCATAGAATATGAATAATTTGAAATAATAAGCCCCAGCCCTGAAGATACAAATACATATACTAATGTAAAAATGTAAAGTGATAATATTCCACCTTTTGAATCAAGATGATATAAAAATTTTGCAATTATAATACATATTGTAAAAACTATTATACCCATTATAAGATATGGTATTAATTTAGAAAGGATAAAAGTAAACTTATTAACTGGTGTAACGTTAATCTGCTCCATTGTGCCTTTTTCTTTTTCGCTTACAATATTTAGTGTAGGCAGAAAACATGTAATCATAGTTACAAGCATAACCATAATTGCAGGTATCATATAATTTTTATAATTTAATGTCTGGTTAAATTCATTAAGTGGAATAATATTAATTGCCTGCCTGTTATTATTAAGTGATAATTTTTCGCTGAGCATTGATGAATAGTCAAAAATTATATTTGACAGATAACTTGCCCCAACACTTCCCTTAAAAATATCTACTGTATTTGCAGAAATTATCACATTTGCAGAGCCTTCTTTTACAATATTTTTTTCAAAATCTTTTTCTATTTCAAGTACAATATAAGTATCGCCTTTTTCTATACTTTTTAAAGCCTGATTATAGTTACTGCTGTAATCTGAAAGTATAAAGTAACCTGATGATGTAATTTTATTAATCAGTTCAGCAGAATACTGGCTTCTATCGTTATCTACAATAGAGATAGCAATATCCTGAACCTGCCTGTTTGTAGCAAGTGGGAAAACAATCATCATTACAAGGGGCATAATAATGACCATTCGCGGCATAACAGGGTTGCGCATAAATTGTTTAAATTCTTTTTCCAGTAGAAATTTCAGCATATTTTACCCCAAACGCACTTTAAATTTTTTAACACTTGCAATAATTAAAATAATAAGCATTATAGTTAATACTAGTGTTTCTTTTATAATATTTACAAATCCCTGCCCCTCAATCATAATCTTTTTAACAGCAGTAAAATACCAGGAGGCAGGTACAAAATCAGCTATTACCTGCAGAAATTTCGGCATACTATCAAGTGGAAAAAGCATACCAGAAAGCAGCATAACAGGCAGCATCATGCCCATTCCAGCAATAAGCATAGCGGCTGCCTGGTTAGATACAAGTGATGAAATAAATATTCCAACAGTAAGGGAAAGAAATATAAATAAAAATGATACAGCCATAAGCAGTGTAAAACTGCCTCTTATAGGCATATCAAGTAAAAATACAGCTAAAAATATTATAGTCAAAAGATTTATAGTAGATATTATAAAATATGGCACTATTTTAGAAATGATTATATAAGCAGGTTTCATAGGGGATACAAGCAGCAGCTCCATTGTGCCAAACTCTTTTTCTCTAACTATGGAGATAGATGTCATCATTGCACAAATTAATGTAAGCACTAATGCCATAACACCAGGCACAAAGTTATATGAACCTTTTAATTCTGGGTTATAAAGCATTTTTAGTTCTGTATTTATACGCACAGGAGCGGCATTTGGTGCAAGTTCATTTTGAAATGATGAAATAATTGCAGAAATATAGCTTGTTACAGTGCTTGCCTGGTTTGGGTCAGATGCATCATTTATAATTTGAATTGCAGGTATGCCGCCTTTATATATTTCGTTTGAAAATCCATCGCTGAATACAATTATAGTATCAATTTTTTCTCTTTTAAAAATATTAGAAATATCTGAAATATTATTGCTTGTTTTTACTATATCAAAATATTCACTGGCGCTGATTCTTGCAATTATTTTTTCTGCTAATTCATCACCATACTGATAAGATACGGCAACTTTAATATTTTTTACTTCTAGTGTCATTGCAAACCCAAAAAGCATAATCTGTACAACAGGCATAATAAGAAGTATTAATATTGTTCGTTTATCTCTAATAATATGCAGCACTTCTTTATATATAAATGATAAAAGCTGTTTCATTTTTTATTCCTTATTAAAAGTTCCTGCAACTAATTTTCTAAATACTTCGTCCATTGTTTCAGCGTTATATTCTTTTTTCATATCATTAGGGGAGGCAAGTGCTGCGATTTTACCGTTAACCATAATAGATATCCTGTCGCAGTATTCGGCTTCGTCCATATAATGAGTAGTAACAAATATAGTAATACCGCTGTCAGCTGCTTCATAAATCATTTCCCAAAACTGCCTTCTTGCTTCCGGGTCAACTCCACCTGTTGGTTCATCAAGAAAAACTATTTTTGGCTCATGAAATACTGCCACAGAAAAGGCAAGTTTTTGTTTCCAGCCGGTAGGAATATATTTTACAAGCGTATCTTTTCTATCAGACAGTTCAAGTCGTTCTAATATTTTTGCAGATTTTGCTTTAATCTTTTTTAAAGGCATACCATATATTCCTGCAAAAAGTTTAATATTTTCATTAACAGTTAAATCTTCATACAGTGAAAATTTTTGGCTCATATAGCCTATATTTTTTTTAATTTTTTCATAATCTTTTGCAATATCAAAGCCTGCAACACTGCCGCTTCCTGATGTAGGTTTTGAAAGACCGCAGAGCATACGCATAGCAGTAGTTTTGCCGGCACCATTTGCACCAAGAAACCCAAATATTTCGCCTTTCTCTACATAAAAACTTATGCTGTCTACTGCTGTAAAACTGCCAAATTTTTTTGTTAATTTATTTGTAATAATTACCTGCTCCATATATAACAATCCTCTATTGCAGGCTTAATTCTGCTTATTTCAATATTTTTATGATTATAATTTTGCAGCTGTGTTTTAATATTATCAATACTTTCTTCTTCATAAATTACAGCATGAATTTCTGCACCAAAGGCAAAAGCGCTGTTTATCTGGTTGCATTTTCTAATATCTTTCAAAAGACTTCGCATATTATCTGCTTTAACAGCTATTAATATTTTATTAAAGTTATTTATAATATTTGCAGGAGTGTCCTCGTCTATAAATTCGCCGTTTTTAATTAAAGCAATTCTGTCGCATCTTGATGCTTCATCCATATATGGAGTTGATACAATAATTGTTATACCCATATTTTTTAAATCATAAAGCATATCCCAGAATTCTTTTCTAGATACTGGGTCTACTCCTGTTGTAGGTTCATCTAAAAAAAGCACTTCTGGTTTATGTATTAAAGCGCAGCTTAATGCAAGTTTTTGCTTCATACCGCCAGAAAGTTTTCCAGCTTTTCTGTTTTTAAATGGTGCAATATGGCTGTATATGCCTTTTACAAGATGATAATTTTCTTCTATTGTGGTATTAAAAACAGATGCAAAAAATTTTAAGTTTTCTTCCACAGTTAAATCCTGATAAAGAGCAAACCTGCCAGGCATATATCCAATATGTTTTCTTATTTCTAAGTAATCATTAAAAATACTTCTATTATTAATCAATACAGAGCCATTATCAGGAATAGTAAGAGTAGTCATTATGCGAAAAAGGGTAGTTTTTCCTGCGCCGTCAGGTCCTATAATTCCAAAAAGTTCGCCTTCTTCTGCATTAAATGAAACATTATTTAACGCCTGCACATCTTTAAAAGCTTTTGAAATATTTTCAACATTTACCATTTTTATTCTGCCGCAATATTATTAAATAATACTTCTCCATACATTCCTTTTCTTAAATACCCGTCATTTTGCACTTGTATTTTTACAGCATATACAAGGTTAGAACGTTCATCTCTTGTAGGTATAGTTTTTGGAGTAAATTCTGCCTTATCAGAAATCCATATTATACTGCCTGTATACTTTTTCATATTTTCTTTTCCAAAATCTGCCATAATAGTTGCAGTATCATTTAGTTTAACCTGAGTTAAAATATCTGCTGTAACGTAAGCTCTTAAAATTAATGTGGAAACATCAGCCATTTTAAAAAGCGGTTTTCCAATCTGGGCAAACTCATAAGCGTTAGCGTATTTTGTAAGCACAACGCCGCCAATAGGTGCTTTTATATAAGATTTTTCAATATTATCATCAATTTGAGCAATCTGTATTTTTAAGCCGTTTACTTCATTTTCAATAACTTTATTATTCTGCTGCATAGTATCAAGTGAGGCAGTGCGTTTTTTTAATGCAGCATTATAGGCAGCTTTTACATCATCAAGTTGTTTTTGGTTTGCTGCATTTGATTTTACAAGGTTAGTAAACCTTGCCACTTCTTTTTTATATTTTGCAATTTCTTCATCAATTGGAGCAAGCTGTGTATCAATATTGATTAGCCTGCTTTCTGCAGAGTATATAGCATTTTGCAGCTGCAATTTTTTTAGTTTAAGCTGCGTGTCGTCAATATTTCCAACAATCATATCTTTTTGTAATACTGCACCTTCTTCTATGTTAAATTTGACTATTTCACCCATTGCAAGAGCAGAAACAATCACATCTTCCGTTTCAAATACACCAGATGCATGGCTTAGAGTGTTATTCTTATTACAACCTGCTATAATTATAATACATATTAAAAGGAAAACTTTTTTCATAATTTCACCTAATTTTATTGATTAATAATATTTTTCATTTCATATACTGCCTGTAAAAGTTCTATTTCATGCAGAATTTTGCCCTGCTTTGCAATATTTTCTGCTGTAACTTCTCTCATATAATCATTTACAGTCATTGTTCCCTGTTTCATTTTAATTTCTGATGATATTCTAATATTATTTCTTAACTGTACAATCTCATCATCATAAGCCATAGTATCTTTTATCTGCTTAATTTTAGACTGCTGGTTTTGAATATCAATATTTGTATTAAATAAAAATGTCTGTTTTTCAAGTTCAAGAGATTTTTTATTAAGCTCTATAATCTTTTTATTTCTTTCTCCAGTATAAAATCCGACGATTGCCCAGTCCATTTTAATTCCTGCAATATAGTAGGGCTGGAAACTGTCATCTAACATATCAAGACCAGGTTTGCCATAGCCTGCTGAGAAAAATAAGTCAAACTTTGGCATATATGAGGCAGTAATATTTTTCTTATTAACTTCAAGCAGATTTATTTTATCTGCAAAAAATTCAAGTTCAGGTCTTTTAATTGTATAATCATTAATTTCTACATATTCAGGTTTAATAAGTCCGTTATCAATATTTTTTCCAATTAAAATAGAAAGGGCGTTGGAATAAGTTTCTTTTACAGCCTTAATTTGTGCTTTTGCCTGCTTATTTTTAATCTGCTCTAAAGTAACAGTATCTAAATCAGTAGTATTTGCAACACCATTTCTAATGCTCTGCTTAACCATATTATATGTTCTTTCTAAGTCTTTACTGTATATTTCATTCTGCTTTAACTGCTCATCAAGTAAAAGTATGCTGAAAAAAAGCTGGTTAACTCTGTATTTTAAATTATAGAGCTGTACTTCCAAGCTGCTTTCTTCGCTTTTTGACTGGGCCTCAATATTATCTTTTTCTGCTTCAATTTTGCCACCGTCCCATATAGGCTGCACAACATCAACTGTAATTTTATACTGGTCATTAGAAAGTACAGGTATATCAAAAAATGGCACATCAAAAGGTATTTTTGTAACATCAGACTGATAACTTGCACGAGCTGAAAAAATAATTTTTGGTACATAACCCATATTGGCATTAGTAATGCTGTAATCTTTTGTTTTAGTAATCAAATCAGCCTTTTTAATCTGTGGATAGTTATTTTTTGCAAGTATATAACACTCATCAAGTGAAATCTGAGCAAAAGCGTTTGTTACAAATATAAATGAAAAAGTAAGTGTTAATATAATTTTATTCATTTCTTATACCTTTTAATATAAATGATTTTATATGTTTTATTTTTTCACTGCTGCTGTTATCATCAAGCAGAAAGTCAAAAGCGCTGATAGGAATAAATATATTGCTTATAATAGCAGGATATACAAGTTTTGGAATTAAATCTTTATTAATAATGCCGTCTTTTTGACCTTGAATAATTTTTTCAGTAAAAACAGCAAGTTTATCAAAAGGAATATGTGGAAGAATATGTTTTGCAAGATTGCTGTCATTATGCAGGAAATTCTTACTCCACATTTTAGCAATGTAAGGGTGTTTAACAGCAATCACAGTAACGCTGTCAATTACAGTTTCTGCCATATCAAGCGGGTTCTCTTTATTAATAGCACATTGCAGCACTTCTTTAAAGATAGGCACAAGAAAATCTGTTGCAATATTATCAATTAAGTTTACTTTTGAGCCAAAATAATAGTGCACCATAGCGCTTGTTGTACAGCAGGATTTAGCAATATCTTTTAAAGAAACAGAATTAAAATCATTATCAGCAAAAAGTTTAATAGCTGAAATCATTAAATCCTGTTTTACATTTTTACTGCTGCCGCATGGTCTGCCAGGAGTTTGTTTTTTCATAGAATTACCCGTTTATAATAATTAATTAATCGATTAATTAATT
>DXAQ01000064.1 GCA_019116905.1 Candidatus Mucispirillum faecigallinarum
ACTGCTTAATGTGTTGCAATCGTTTTTAGATTTTACAATTTTTTATTATTATTTATAAAATATTGCAAAATTCAATAAATAATGCTATAACCTATAATGGTAGAATTATGAATATACTTATTAGTAATGATGACGGCATTGAGGCTGACGGTATTCAGACTCTTGCTAAAGCTTTAAAAAATATTGCAAATGTTACAGTTGCTGCGCCATTATATGAAAGAAGTGGTGCAAGCCAGTCCTTAACAATTCACCAGCCTATGCAGGTTAAGGAAGTTGTTAGAAATGGCGAATTTTTAGGATATGGCATTAACGGCAGTCCTGCAGACTGCGTAAAACTTGCACTTGCTCATATATGCAGTAATCGTCCAGATTTTATTGTTTCTGGTATTAATAAAGGTCCTAATAATGCCAGCAATATACATTATTCAGGCACTGTGGGGGCAGCAGCAGAAGGTGCCATTAATGGTATTATGTCCTTTGCTGTAAGTCTTACTGGCTATCATCATAAAGATTATACTGTAAGCGCAGAATTTATGAAAGATTTTATGCAAAAGGCGCATCTTATACCAAAAACAAGTCTTTTATATAATATAAATATTCCACCATTAAAAAAAGATGAAATAAATGGAGTCAGGTGGACAAAAGCTTCCCAGTATTCTTATCTTATTAATTATGATAAGGGTGTTGACCCATTTGGAGAAGATTTTTACTGGCTTTCAGATTTTAGGCAACCTGAACATATTGATAAATGGACTGATGACGGGGCATTAAGTGAAAATTATATATCTATTACGCCTCTTTTAATGGATAGAACAGATTATAATACTCTTGAGCAGATTAGAAAGTTAGGTGATATATGGTGATAAATAGAATTCCTGCACTTATTTTAATGTTTTTAGTAATATTTACAGGCACTATTTATGCGCAGGTTACAGTGCCAAACTATGCTTTTACAGGTCAGGAAATAACTAATTTTAAAGTTCGTCCTAGTTATACTGCTGTTCAGTTTAATTTTAAGCTGCCAAGCCAGATGGATATATATCTTCAAAAACGTGCAGCAGAATTATCAGGCGGCGATAAAAGGGACTATATGTCAGAAGAACCGGGCTTTATATATAAAGACCCAAATTCTGCTAAATTTACTTCCTTATTTGTTGGGGCAAAAGCTTTAAGAAATAATGTTGTAAAATCTTTTTTAAATAAATCATATCTTGATACAGTTAATTCATACATTCGTTTTGAAAAGAAACTGCAAAAAAGTGAATATGCTGTTGAAACTAGATTTTTATATGGGTTAAGCCTTTTTTATACAGGCAGTCAGAAAGAATCAATTGATGTACTTTTAGAAGTGCTTGCAAGCGAGGGAGAATATTCCATGCTTGCTCAGGATGCTTTATTTCTTATATCTTCAGAATTAAAGCGTTATGATGTTATGGAAGAAACTGCATCACGTGTACATGATTTTACAGAATATTCTCTTTCTAAATGGATAGAATATCTTTATTCGAAAGACAGGTTTGAAGATATTATACAGCTTTTAAATAATTATCCTGCATTAGAGGCAGATTATCCAGCATATAAAAATATTCGTATAACTTGTTATTATTTCTTAAAACAGTATAACAATATAGAAAAAATTGCAGATAATGTAACAGATAAAAGTATTACACCAATACTTGCAGACAGCTTTATAATGAGCGGCAAAATTCAAAAAGCTCAAAACTATCTTAAAAATATGCCTAAAAATGATACGTATTATCTTTTAAGTGCAAAAATAGATATATCTGAGGGCAGGCTTGCAAGTGCCAGTGAAAAAATAGTAAATATAAATAATGATAATGAAAAATTATCACTGCTTTTTTATGCTGTAAGCGACCAGTTTGCAAAAATAACACCAGATTTTCTTAAAAATTTTAAATTTAAAGACAGAGTTAATAACGACTATGTATATTTTTATACTGGTCTTAAATATTTTGAAAAGAAAGATTACGCAAACTCAATGCTTTTCTTTTCTATGATAGGCTTTAATAAAGAATTAATTAATTCTTCATATTTTTATCAAGGTATGGCAAGCCTGCATATTGATATGAACAGGGCAGAATATAATTTTAATAAGTTTGTAAATTCCGGCAGTGATACAGAAAAACTAATGCTTGCAAAATTTATGCTTGCTCAAATATATTACTTAAAAGCTAAATATGATGAGGCATTAATGCTTGTAGATGACTGCTCATCTGAATACTGTGATGTACTAAAAGGCGATTTATACCTTGCCTTAAACGATGAAAAGAAAGCTTTTGATTATGTAAAAAATAAAACAGATGACAGGTCAAGGCTTATTAAAGCAAATGTATATTATAATGATAAACAGTATAAAAATGCACTTTCAGAGCTTGTAAAAATAAAAAAATCTACTCCTGACTCTGAATTTTTACTAATGATGAGCCTTTTTAAAGAAAAACGTGTGCTTGATGCAGAAAATATAATGAAGAAAAATAAAAATGATATTCGCATATTTTCAAACGGTATTCAGCAGCTGATTTTAGCAGGGGAAGGCAGAAAAGCTCTTGCTTATATGGAAGGATTAAAAAATTTATCTCCTGAATTTAAACTTGAAAGAGCAAAACTTTTAGCAGCTTATAATAAAACTAAAGAGGCAAAAGCTGATTATAACTCTTTGATTATTTCAGGTGATTATCTTTATGAATCATTAAGTGGTCTTTTTGAAATTGCAAAAAAAGAGAAAAAAGGAAAATCATTTGTTGATGATAAATTAAGCTATATAGAAAAAAGCAGTGAGTTTGAAAACAAGGATATGCTTATTTCTCAGTTTGCAGGCTATGCATTAGAGGTGGAATCTCCAAATACTGCGATTGGATATGTTAACTTTTTTATGGATAATTATCCACAGTCAAAATATTACCCAGATGTACTTGAAACTCGTGCGAAACTTTTCCGATTAACAGGCAGGTATGATAACTGCGTTGCAGATGCTGATAAAATTATTGCAAAAGGCGGTGCGGCGGCAGAAGATGCCTTATTTATGAAAGCAGAGTGTATGGAAAATATTAATAAAAGCAAGGCTATGGAAATATATAAAGAGGTGGCAGAAAAAAGCCAGCGTTTTGCAAAACCAGCATACAGCAGAGTGGCAGGTATGAGCAGCAATGCTGAAGATGTACTTTGGGCATCAGAAAAATTAAAACAAACTTCTCCAAAACTTTGGCAGGCTGGTTATTTAAGATTTATTGATTTATCAGATAAAAAAGATTATGATAAACATGCAGCTTATATTGAAGAAATGGCAAAAACTTCTGTTCCTGCCATACGTTCTGCATCATTATGGCGTATTGGTAAAAACCAGTTTGAAAATGGATTAGTGGAAGATGCAGCAGTTAGCTTTATGAAAGGATATTATCTTTTCCCTGATGAAAAATATGCAGCAGAGAACTTAATCGGCGCAAAAGCATCTTATACTAAACGCCAGATGAAAAAAGAACTTGCTGTAATAGAAAAGATGTTAAAAGAATATAATGTAAAAAATGAAAAATCTACTTCAAATCAAAAAGTGAATATTAGTAGAAAAAATAATAAATAGTTTAGGAGGACAAGATGTGGGAATTAATACAGAAAGGCGGTATTACAATGTACCCAATCATATTACTTTCTGTGATAGCGCTGGCAGTATTTTTAGAAAGGCTTATCAGCCTGCGTAAAGAAAAATATGTGCCAAAAGCATTTTATGAACAGCTTGTTAGTCTTTTGAAAAAGAAAAATATAAATGAGGCAGTAGAAGTCTGCAAAGCAAATAAATCTGCTCTTGCAAGAATTTCTGAAACTATTATTACTAATACAGATTTGCCATTATCAAGGCTTTTAGAAGTGGCAGAAGAATCTGGCAGAAGTGAAGTATCAAAACTAGATAAATTTTTACCATCATTACAGACAATTGTTGCAATAGCACCGCTGCTTGGGCTTTTAGGAACAGTTTTAGGTATGATTAAAATATTTGATGTAATAGCTTTACAGGGCACAGGAAGTGCAGAGGCTTTATCTTCAGGTATTGCTGAGGCGCTGCTTACTACTGCTGCTGGTCTTGTTGTTGCTATTCCTGCCCAGATATTTTATTTTATAGCAAAAGCAAGGGCTGATGCAATCGGTGCTGCCCTTGAAAAAGCATCATCAGAAGTTATGAACCTGCTTTTTAAAGAAGATGAAAAATAAGATAGGTTAGATTATGCGTTTTCGTAATGAAAAAAAAGATACAAATATTATGATAAATATTACATCGTTAATAGATGTAGTATTTATCCTGCTTATATTTTTTGCTGTAACCACCTCTTTTGTAACTCCTTCATCAATAAAAGTGGATTTGCCAAAAGCAAAAGGTGAGGCTGTTGAAGAAAAGAAAAATATTCGTATTGCTGTTGACAGCAAAGGTGCATTATTTTTAGACGGTGAAGCAGTAAAAGATGATGAGCTTGAAAGTAAATTAAAAGTATTAAAAGACGTTAACCCAGAAGCGTTAGTTGTTATAGAGGCTGATGAAAAATCACTTCATGGCAAGGTTGTTTTTGTAATAGATAAGGCAAAAAGTGCAGATTTTACAAGGTTTGCCATAGCTACAGAGGAAGCTAAATAGGTTGTGCGTTTACTAGCTGTTTTATTAGTAGTATCTCTTATTGTCCATTTAGGTATTATAGCTATTCCTTTACCAGATAAAAAACTTGAAAAAAAGGAAGTAATACCCGTCTCTATTGTCGACTATAAAAAAATAGAGCGAAAGAAAGAGCAGCCTAAAAAACAGCAGAAACCAAAACCAAAGCCTGTTGTAAAAAAGCCTGAGCAGAAAAAAGAAGAAGTTAAGAAAGAAGTTAAAAAGGAAGTAAAAAAAGAAACTGCTAAAGTTGAAACTAAAAAAGCAGAGTCTGAAAAATTGCAGGAAAATAAAAAAGCAGTACCAGAAAAGCCTTTCCGTCCTAAAGGTGCAGATGACCCACTTGTTTTGCCGGATATTAATGTGCCTTTAACACCAAGTGAAACTATGCCAGAAATAGCTGTGCCTGATGTGCCAAAGCCTAAAATTGATGTGCCAGTTGAAAATGCTGAAAACCAAAAAAATATTGATATTTCAAAAGAACTTTCTTCTTTATCTGATGAAAAAAAGGAAAGTCAGCAGGAAGATATAAATACTTCAAAAGATGTGCAGAAAGAAACTGCTGCACTTGAAAATGCAGTTAAAGGTAACATTTATAATTTTGATATTGCTCCGTCAGGCAATAGAAAAGTGCTTTATCTTCCACCAGACCCTGTTTTTGCTCTTGCTAATGATACAAAAGTAACAGTCCGTTTTAATATAGATAAGGCAGGCAACACTTATAATATTGTGTTTATTACACGCAGTTCAACAGATGTGGAAAAACTTGCCTTAGATTATGTAAGCCGTATGAAATTTGATGCAATTATTGAAAACAGAGATGATTTTGCACAGATTACTATGCAGTTTAAAGTTCAAAAATAATTTTATAATCTTTTTAAATTCCATTTGAAAAAAAATAAAAATATCATTATAATACCTTTTTTATAAAATTTGCTGATATATTATTATGTAATATACTGGGAGTAAATAATGGCTGTTTTTAGGATTTATGTTACAAAAAGAAATGAGCATGCAGTTGAATCAAAAAGAATTTTTAATATGCTTAAAAATGATGAA
>DXAQ01000065.1 GCA_019116905.1 Candidatus Mucispirillum faecigallinarum
GGAGCTATGAATAAATATAGCTCCAGAAGTTCAAAAGCAAAAAATACAGCCCTGGCTTAAAAGTCAGGGCATTTTTTGTGTGTAAAATTAGCAAGGCATTTTTTAAGGAGATACCTGATTAAGAACGAGTAAAAGATATACATGTGCCAGCATCTTACATACAGGATATATTAAAAGATAAATGCAAAATCAATGTTGATACATCTCTGCGTTTAGCATGATACTTCATTGTAAGTGATAAATATTTCTTAAACCTGCAAAATTATATAAATATAATAAGTGCAAATTATTATATATTTTTTTAGTATTATTCAGTAAAATAATTAGTTGTAAATATTAATAGTCATATTGTGTGAATAGATATTCTGAGGTTTGATAAAATTTTATATATTATAAAAATGAAAAGTATTTATATTTTAAATTGGCATATTATAACCTTAATTAGTTAAAGATAGTTTAATTATTAACATATATGTTTAAAAATATATATTTTATATTGACAAAAATTGAATTTAATAAATAATATGATAAAATATGAATATTGATTATTATATTATAAAGATTAAGAAAAATTAGCTTTTAAAAATGGAAATATATAGGTTATATAATAAATAGTATAATAATTTTTGTATTAAGAGAGATTTTTATATGCTTAAAGATATTAGCCAACTAAACTTAAAAGGTTCAATATTTGATACCATAACTACATTAGATTTGTTTAGTTCTAATGAACCAATCCAACAACGTGAAAACAAAGTACAAAAAGAGAAGGTAGAAAAAACAGTTAGAGCAACACTAATATATGGTAGGAATGGAACTGGCAAAAGCACTATTGCTAAAGCATTTCGTAGGCTATCTGATGAAACAGTTTCAATAATTACAGATGTCAATGTATGTAATAAATCATATGAACAAATTGTTTTATCAGAAGATGATAAAGCTCATATATTTGTATTTGATGAAGATTATGTATATAAAAATGTAAAATTGCAAGAAAATCATTTAGAAACGATTGTTATGCTTGGTAAAGCAGCAGATTTGACTCAGAAGATTGAAGAAGTAACATTAGAATACAATAATTTGGAAAAAGAGTATCAAAATCTACAAAAAGATTTTGATGAGTATGATGATGCAAATAATATTAAATCACCTAAATATTATATAAATAAAATTGCTAATTCTTTAAGAGGTGATGATAATTGGGCTGGTAGGGACAGACTAATTAATGATAAAAGAACCAATACTAGTGTAAATGATGAAACATATGAAAAATTCATTAATATTACTCCTAAAAAGCAGAAAAATGATTTAATAAGAGACTATGGAGCAAAACTACAAGAGCTTGAAAATGCTAAAAAAGGAACTAATATAATTGACTGTAAAGTACCAGAAATACAAAGTAAATATAAAACATTTAATGATGAAATATTAGTAGACCTTCTGAAAAAAGAAATAGAGAAGCCTATTTTATCCGACAGAGAAAAAAAATTAATGGAATTATTACAAAATGGAAAACAAAGTCAGTTGTTGGATAGCATGCAGTATTTTCAACAACAAGATGTGTCAGAGTGTCCATTTTGTTTTCAGGGTATAACATCTGAGTATAAAAAGTCTTTAGTTGCAGAGATAGAAAAAGTACTTAGTAAGATTGTTGAAGAACATCAGAAGAAACTTAAAGAATTATTGTTAGAGCAAGTTAATATTGATTTAAGTCCATTTAAAAACCTAAAAGAGTATAATAAATGTATTGATTTGGTTGAAAAAATTAATAAAATAATTGATATATATTCTGAGAAAATAAATAAAAAAATTGAAGATCCTTATACTATTATTGATGATATAAAGAATTTTAACCTATGTAGCTTAGCAAATGAGCTTAGTGAACAACTTTTTAGTTTAGAAAAAGCAAGAGTAGAATTTAATAATTTATCTCAACAAACTAAGCCTATTGTTGTAGACTTAAATCGCATAAATAATGAAATTACCTATTATGAAATTAAAGATATAGCAGAACAACTAAATAAGCAAAAAGAAGAATATAACAAAATAAAAAAATCTAAAGATGATAAATATAAAGAATATGTTTTAAAAAAAGCTGAATTGGACTCTTTAGATGAACAAAGAAAAAATGTTAAGCATGCAACAAAATCTATTAATGCATGCTTGCAATACATCTTTTTTGCAGATAATAGAATGGAAATTAAATATGAGGAAGGTGTATATAAACTTTTATCATATGGGAAAAATGTTAGACCATGTGATATTTCTGCAGGAGAACGTAATATTCTAGGACTTTGTTATTTTTTTACAAATATATTTTCAAATAAAGAAGAAAATAAAGCTTATAATGAAGAATATTTAATTGTGATTGATGACCCAGTTTCAAGTTTTGATATTGAAAATCGCATAGGAATTCTATCATTATTAAAATATAAAATAAGTAAATTTTTACTAGGGAATGAAAGAACAAGAACTTTAGTATTGACGCACGACATTCAAACAAGTTTTGATATTTATAAAATGTTTGAAGAAATAATTGAAGCATGTAATGAAATAAAAACTCAAAATAAATTTATATTTAATAGTTTTGAACTTAAAAATCATAAATTAGTTCGATTTTCACATAAAGGAAAACAAGAGTATACAGAATTAATGTGTATGATTTATAAGTATGCAATAGAAGAAGATACCAGTAACAATATTGTTATTGGAAATATTATGCGTCAAGTGTTAGAAGCTTTTGCTACATTTGAATATAAAAAAGATATAGCAAGAATTTCTACAGATATGGAAATTCTTGCTTTATTACCTGAGCAAGAATATCAAGATTATTTTAAAAATTTAATGTATCGTTTAGTTCTTCATGGGGGTAGTCATAGATTAGAACAGGTTAATTCAATGAGTGATTTTGATTTTTTTAGCCATATTTCTGATGATGAGAAGATTCGAATAGCAAAAGATATTTTATGTTTTATTTATTTGCTAAATAAAAGACATTTATTACGACACCTTAAGACATGTCAAAATGTAGAGAGTAATTTAAATGCATGGTGCAATAATATAAAAAGTAAAACAGCACCTATTTCATAAGTAAAAATTTATTTGTTTATTTAAATAATTCATATAATTCATAAATGGCAAAAAATAATGATAATTTTGCTTATTATTAGGAATTTTACTATAGAAATTATAATGATTATAAGGATAATATATATTTAAAATATATTATTGCATATTAAAATATTATTTAAGGGATAAATTATGCCAGAACATAACCAAAATAAAGATAATATTACAAAAGCATTTGAGCCAGATTATTTAAATAGAAAAGCATTAGCTGTTGAATGGACTGATGCTTTACTTCCTACTAAGCTAAATCATCATTTAGTAATATCTGTTTCTGGTGACTGGGGAACAGGGAAAACTTATCTTGCTAAAAACTGGCATAAATATTTAGAAGAACAGGGATATTTTACATGTTATATAGATGCTCATAAAAAAGATTATGCAGAAGACCCGTTACTTGTATTTGTAGAAGAATTAAATGCTAATATAAATCAATATTATAAAGAAAATATGGGTTTTTGGTGGAAAGTTCGAAATAAAATACCTGTACTTAAAAATAAAGTACCAAAACTTTTAATAAATGCTAGTACATTGATTGCTGGTGTGGAAGTAGGATTAGTAATAAATGTAATTCGTATTCTGATACAGTTAACACAAAACTTTTTATCTAGTAAAATAAAAGATAAATTAAAGTATTTTGCATTATATGAGAAATATATTAGTGATTTTAAAGCAGCATTAACCAAATTTACTACTTTATTTGATAAACCAGTGGTAATATTTATAGATGAACTTGATAGAAGTAATCCAAAATTTGTTGTAAAGCTAATAGAGCAGTTAAAGCATATATTTGAAATACCAAATCTTGCATTTATATTAACAGTGAATAAGAAAGAGTTATCAAATACAATAAAAGGTATATATGGCAGTGAAATGGATGGATATGCTTATTATAAAAAGTTTACTACACATGATTTTACATTGTATCCGATAGAACATATACATTACTATAATATTAAGATTTTTATCAAAGAAACAATTAAGATATATAATGATTTTATCGTGTATGATGATTTTTATATGTTTAGTGTAGATATCGTTCAAAGGCTCAATTTATCATTACGGGATATTGAGCAAATTATAGCACATTTATATTATATAAATGGAAAAATAACACATAAATATCATAAGTATTATTTGATAGTTTGTTTTCTTTATAGAGCATTATATATTAAATATTATAAATTGTTTATATATAATCGTATAAATTTTGAAAACATCTTTGATGAAGAATTGTTTCTTAGTGAGTTATCTGATGAGAAGTCTGAATATGAAGCTAAAAAAATAATTAGTTTATTCAAGAATTTTACCAATATATTTGAGAGAGATTTTAAAACTATAAATATACTTTCGATTATAATAAATGGCACTACTAAAAATATACTTGAAAATATAAAAATGTTTTTTCCATTTAAAGAAAAAGATATTTTAGTTAATAAGGAAATATTTCATAATGATAAACTTTATATATATTATCCAATATTAATATATAGATATGATGATTCAGGAAAAGCAATTCCATGCAAAAATTTACAAGAAATGAGTGATAATATTCTATATATTCGCAAGAATTTGATACAGTATGCTATGCTTGGTGCTGTGCCAAAGGATAATATTGTTTAATAACCATATCCCTTGAAAAATCTTACAAAAACTGTTACAATACCTTGTCAGTAAAGGAAAAGCGACAGTGAATGTCGTTTAAGTATATTATCTTAGTTTTATACTTAGATTTTATTTTGAATAATGAATGGTTTTGTTATCACTTTATATAGACACTAAGATGATAAATATTTTTAGGTGAGTTAATGGGTTTATCAACTGTTATAGATGTGTTGGAAAATGATTTATTTTTTAAGTATCCTACGATTTTAGAAATATTGTTAAAAGATAGAACAACTGGCAATAATATTATATGGGCTACAAATGATTATAAAATGTATGGTTTAGATTATTATCCAAAGTCAGAGATTAAAGTGAAAAGTATTACAGGCTATAATACTCGTATTATTCAACCTAGAGTAACAAAAGCTCAGCAAAACCAGCAAATGAGAACAAGATATAAAGCAGAGGTATTTACTCCTGCATGGGTATGTAATAAACAGAATAATTTAGTTGATAATGCATGGTTTGGCTTAGATAATATTTTTAATATAGAGCAAGAAAAGGATTGGCTCACACGCAAAGAGATTATTCCATTTCCAACTTATGATGGTAAGACTTGGAAAGATTATGTATTAGCAAATAGAATGGAAATAACGTGTGGTGAAGCACCATATCTTACTAGTAGATATGATATGGTTACAGGTAAATCAATAGAAATATTAAATCGGATAGGTATGTTAGATAGAAAATTGCGTGTAATCAATGAGCGTGCTGATGATATAGATGAATGGTTTACATGGGTAGTATATGCATACCAGAGTATATATGGTTATGACTATCAAGGTGACAATGTTATTTTAGCAAGGGAAAATTTATTTTATACATTTCTTGAAAATTATGACTACAAATTTAATGATGCCCCTAATATGGAGCAGTTAAAAGTAATTGCAGATATAATTTCTTGGAATATTTGGCAAATGGATGGATTGACTTATGCTGTGCCGTTATTGGAGCATGACAGTTACAATAAGCAATTAACAATAGAAGACTATTTAGAAGGTATTAGATTAAAAAAAGAAAAAATATATTGTAAAATAAAAAACTGGAAAACTAATGAAATTTTTCTGTTTAAGTCAATATTTGGAGAATATAATGAATAAAATATTTGCAAATCCTTTTCAGTATCCGTTAATCTATGTTTTTAGTATAAATGATAAATCACATGAAGGATGTTTAAAGATTGGGCAAACTTCAATATCTATTGACAATATTAATATAGAAAAAATTACACCAAATTCTAAAATTTTAAATGAAGTTGCAAAAAGAAGAATAAAGCAATATACAAATACTGCTGGTATTGAAGTAGAGTTAAAATATACAGAATTAGCAGTTTATACAGATGCAAAATCAAAGAAAGTAAAAACATTCAAAGATAATGATATACATAGAATTTTTGATAATTCAAATATACAACGTGTTAAAATTTCAGATTCTACTGGTAGAGAATGGTTTAAAGTAGATTTAGATACAGTTATTAGAGCTATTAATGTTATCAAAGAGGGTAAAAATACATTATCAGATATTCCATCAGATAAAAAATATCCAATATATTTGAGACCGGAGCAGGAAGAAGCTGTAACAAGGACAATTGATGTTTTTAAAAAAGATAATAGGATGCTTTGGAATGCTAAAATGCGTTTTGGAAAAACTATAAGTGCTTTAGAACTTGTAAAAAGGCAGAAATATGGAAAAGTGCTTATAGTAACGCACAGACCAGTTGTTAGTAATGGATGGTATGATGATTTTAGTAAAATATTTATAGATGGTTCTTATTTATATGGAACAAGGAAAAATGGTAATACCATAGATGAATTATTAAAATCTAAGAAAAAATTTTTATATTTTGCATCATTGCAAGATTTAAGAGGTTCTGAAAAAGTAGGTGGTAATTATTATAAAAATGATAAAATTTTTACAACAAAATGGGATTTAGTTATTATTGATGAGGCACATGAAGGAACCACTACATATTTAGGTGAAGAAGTTATTAAACAAGTTACAAAAGGAGAAAATACAAAAGTTTTATCGTTATCAGGAACACCGTTTAATATTATCAGTGAGTATAATGAGAATATTTATACTTGGGATTATATTATGGAGCAAAAAAGTAAAAGAGATTGGGATGTACAATGTTTTGGTGATTCTAACCCATATGAAGATTTACCTGAACTTAAAATTTATACTTATGATTTGGGTAATATTAGGAACTTTGCTCATTATTCTGACTATTTGGATAAAGCATTTAATTTTAAAGAGTTTTTTCGTGTAAATAAATCATTATCTGAAGAAAGATTTTTTCATGAAAAAGATATAAAAAGTTTTTTAAATTTGATTACAAAAGAAGATAATGAAAGTAATTATCCATACTCTACAAAGGAATATAGAGATATGTTTAGACATTCTTTATGGATGGTGCCAGGTGTCTCAGAAGCAAGGTTATTAAGTAAAATGCTAAAAGAATATACAATTTTTGGGAATGGCTTTGAGATTATAAATGTGGCAGGTGAAGGAGATGAAGAAGAGCCGTTTAATGATGCACTTAAAAAAGTTCAGGAAGCAATAAATAGAGCAGGAGATAATGGTTATACAATTACTCTTTCATGTGGCAGGCTTACAACAGGTGTAACTGTTCCGGAATGGACAGCTGTGTTTATGCTTTCAGGCTCTTATTCAACGTCAGCATCAAGCTATTTACAGACAATATTTAGAGTTCAATCTCCATGTAATAAAAATGGTAAAGTCAAAAGAGAATGTTATGTATTTGATTTTGCACCAGATAGAACTTTGAAAATGGTAGCTGAAAGTGTAGCAATATCTACAAAAGCAGGAAAAACAACATTAAGTGATAGAGTTATTCTTGGAGATTTTCTTAATTTTTGCCCTGTTATATCAATAGATGGAACAAAAATGCTGGAATACAAAACAGATGATTTATTGCAGCAATTAAAACGAGTATATGCAGAACAAGTTTTAACAAATGGATTTGATGATTTAAAGCTTTATAATGATGAATTATTAAAACTAACAGAATTAGATTTAAAAAAATTTGATGATTTAAAGAAAATTATAGGTAGTTCTAAAAGCTCACATGCCGCATCTGATATAGATATTAATAATCAAGGATTTACTAATGAAGAATATGAAGAGATTGAAAGAATAGAGAGAAAACCAAAAAAAGAAAGAACAAAAGAAGAACAAAGAAAATTAGATGAAATAAAGGAACAGCGTGAACAAAAGTTAAAGGCAATTTCAATATTAAGAGGTATCTCTATTAGAATACCACTTATGGTATATGGTGCAAAGATTGAGTATGAGAAAGATATTAAAATTAACGATTTTGCTGATAATGTAGATGATGTTTCATGGCAGGAATTTATGCCAAGTGGTGTAACAAAGGATAAATTTAAGGAATTTATTAAATATTATGATGAAGATATTTTTACTGTTGCAGCAAGAAGAATAAGAGATACCGTTAAGCAGGCAGATGAACTTGAACCATTAGAAAGGATTAATGAAATAACAAGATTATTTAGCTGCTTTAAGAATCCTGATAAGGAAACTGTATTAACACCATGGAGTGTTGTAAACAGGCATTTAGGTGACTGCTTGGGTGGTTATAGGTTTATGAAGTTTGAGCCTAATGAAGAATTATTAGAGAATCCAGAGTTTATAGACCAAGGGCAGGTTACACAAGATACTTTATGTAATATTAATGCAAATATTTTAGATATTAATGCAAAAAGTGGGTTATATCCATTATATGTAGCATATAGTATTTATATGCGAAGATGTGAGGGTAAAGCAAATTTAACACTTGAAGAAAAGAATAAAATTTGGTTTGATGTTATTAATAAAAATATCTTTGTATTATGTAAAACTGAAATGGCGAAATTAATAGTCATAAGAACATTAGTAGGATATAATAAAGAACAAACAAATAAAGTGAATGTAAGATATCAAGAGGATATTATTAATACAATGAAAAATGAATCAAATAAATTTATAGAACGTATTAAGAAAAAAAGCTATTGGGATAAAAAACAGGATAATACTAAAATAGAGTTTGATGCAATAATTGGTAATCCTCCATATCAATCTAATATTGGTGATAAGGGTAATAGCTCATTATCTAGCCAATTATATCCTCTTTTCATTGAAACAGCAATAAAAATAGAACCTAAATATGTTACTTTAATAACTCCATCAAGATGGTTTACTGCAAATGCACAGGATAGATCTTTTATTAGACTAAGAGAATTTGTAAAAGAAAATAATCATTTTGAAAAGATATTTTATTATCCAGATAATAAAGTATTGTTTGATAATGTAACTATTTCAGGAGGATTAAATTATTTTCTGTATAATCCAGAATACATTGGTAATGTAACATTTATTGAACATTCGGTAGGGAATAAGAACATAATTGAAAGACCACTATTTGAAGATAATTTAGATATTGTAATATCTTCCAATAAAGTAATCTCTATTTTAAATAAAGTAAGAGAATATAAAACATTTACTTCATTAACTAATCTTACAAAAGGACGTAATGCCTTCGGAATTGTAGGAAAAAATATAGAAAAATTTTCTTCAGAAACCAAACAGAAAGGTTTTTATGAATTAAGATGTGCTTATGAAATTATAAGATATATTGATAAACAAAAAATAACAAAAAATATAGATTTAGCTGATAATTGGAAGATATTTACATCAAAGGCAAATGGTGCTGCGGGATTATTAAGCGATGAAAAACCAGTAAGTATTACTGGAAAACCTTATATTGGTAAACCTCATTCAGTGTGTACAGATTCATTAATTCCAATAGGAAATTTTAATACTGAAATAGAGGCAACTAATCTTTACAAATATATGTACACTAAATTTTTTAGATTTATGGTAGGTATATTAAAAATATCACAAAATATATACCAGATTGTGTATAAATATGTGCCACTTCAGGACTTTACAGATAAATCTGATATAGATTGGTTAAAAGATATAGAAGATATAGATAAACAATTATATAAAAAATATAACTTATCAGAAGATGAAATTAACTATATAGAAAATAAAATAAAGCCAATGGAGTAAAAAAATTATTATATTGTATTAGGCACTGTAAAAAATTTTGTGTAATAGAAAAAACTATGTTATAAAAAAGAATAAGTAGTCTTTACATGAAATTTGAAGAACAGTTAAAACAATTTAAAGAAAGTCTAAATTTTCCGAAAAATTTTGGAGTATCAGACTATAATATTTTAATGAAAGAAATCAAAAAGATAATAATAGATAAAGCCTTAAACAGTGAACTAGATTATCATTTGGAAGAAGAATCAGATAATAATAGCCGTAATGGATACAGCAGTAAAACTATAAAAACAGAAGGAATGAGTACACGAGATACAGTATCTACCTTTGAATAAATATATGGAATAGATGAATCCCCTACCTTAGTATCCCGTATAACAGAAAATGTAATGGAAAGTATATTAGACTGGCAGAATAAACCATTAGATGCTGTATATCCAAAAGAAAAGAGATTGAAGCAGCAAAAAGAAAAATCAATGACTTAAAATCACGGGGGTAGAAAGATGAGTAAAAAAAACAATATAAAGCATGAATCAGCTATAGGCAGAAGCTGGGAAGAATTTGAAAAAGATGTTTATACTGCTGATGAAATCAGAGAAAGTGATTTAAGGGTATCATTAATAAGTGAGTTTATCCGAGCACGAGATGAATTAGGTATAAGTCAAAAAAAATTAGAAGAATTAAGTGGTGTTAAACAGCCAATTATTGCTAGAATGGAAAAAGGTTATTCAAATCCGCAAATAGAAACAGTTTTAAAATTATTAGCACCAATGGGTAAAACATTAGCCATTGTTCCAATTAAATAGTAATAATATTTTCATTTATAAGCATTCCTTATAAATGAATAATGATAACCATAAATTGATTGAAGAATAACTAATATAATATAGATGATTAAAATATATTCATAAAAACACTTGAAAAGTAACTTAATGTATTGTATATTATATTATGTATTGCAGGACATAACATATTAAAATTTTAAGGAAGGAACAAAAACTGCAATACTTAATTTTTAGATGACTGCTTATATAATTTATAAGTAAACTCCATAAACGGACGGTGACCTAATATATTTATGGAGGAAGTGATGGTCACTACACGTGTCAAAAATTCTACTATATTTCTTAGGTTTAGCTACTATGAGAATGGTGTTGCTAACAATGTAGAAGTGTCTTCAAATTTTAAATGCAGCGGCAAGGGCATCAGCACATGTCGTTGCGAAGGGCATAAAAGTGCTATTAAATTAGCTAATGCCGTTTCAACAGCAATTGATGGAAATACTTTTGTTTTTGAAAAGTTTTTTCCACATTCTTTGCGGACACGCAAAAAATATTCATCTGGCTTAAAATCATCAAGTAAAAGTGAAACTGTATATGGTTTTAAAGCTGATACTGTTACTGTAAACAATGTAACTTACTTTAATGACAGCGACTTTAAGAAGTTTACAAATAATTGGCTTCAAAATGCCAGCCTTAGTAAAAGCACTAAACATGGCTATAAGAATATTATTACAAATTATCTTATACCAGCATTTGGAAGTATGTCATTAAAAGATATTAAGCTTTCTCATATACAAAGTTTTCAGAATAAACTTGTTGATAAATGCAGTAATAAGTATATTAATAATATTATTGGCTGTTTATCATCTATTATGACTTATGCTGTGCAAAATGATATAATTGATAAAAACCCTTGTTCGCAAATCAAAAAGCAGAAAGTAAAATTAGTTACAGTAATGCCATACAGCAGTGAGGATATTGATAAAATATTAGAATATTCAAAAGAATATTATCCAGGCTGGACTCTATTTTTTGCTTTGGGATTGTTTGAAGGTTTACGAACTGGCGAAATATTTGCTCTTACATGGAATGATTTTAAACTACTTGATGAGCATAATAATCTAATTCAATTAAAATCTAAAAAAGCTCTTGAAAGAGCTTTAAATGATGAGGCAGGAGGTAAATTATGTGTTGAAATATCTAAAACTATTACATCGGGAGAGTTAAAAAACAGCACAAAAACAGATATAACAAGAATACTTCCTATTCAATCTATTTTAAAGCCATACATCAGGGAGCATTTAGATAAATTTTATAATAACAAAATAGATTATCTTTTTTATAATAAAAGTGGAGAGTATTATAAAAGATACCCTTCAGCTGCCAGAAAGTGGAATAAAATTTTAGAAGCATGTAATATAGAGCACAGGCAGCTTTATAAAAACAGGCATAATTTTGCAATAAATTTTTTAAAGGCAGGTGCAACATATAACCAGACTGCCCGCATGCTTGGTCATACATCTTCTGCCATGGTGATAAACAGGTATGGAAATTATCAGGAGGATTTATCCAGTATGGATTTTTTAATCAATCAAAAAGATAAGTGAGCATTTTCCATGAAGTGTAATAGAGTGTTATAAAGCCATGAAATAACGGTTAATTTTTAGTGCTCATGGGAAAATTGTGGGAAAATAGGTGATTGTAAAATATGTAACATATTGATAAATAAAGGGAAATAAGAGCGGAGAGAGAGGGATTCGAACCCTCGATACCGGTTTCCCAGTATACTCGCTTAGCAGGCGAGCGCCTTCGACCATACTCGGCCATCTCTCCATTATATTGTTAGAGATATTTATATACTTTAATTATTATATAATGTCAATACAAAATAATCTTTTTTAGAAAAATTGTAAAATCTAAAAACGATTGCAACACATTAAGCAGT
>DXAQ01000066.1 GCA_019116905.1 Candidatus Mucispirillum faecigallinarum
CAAAAGCATATACTTTTCACTCATATTTATATCCTGATTCAGAATTAAAGGGGGCATCAAATACTGCAAAATTATTAAATATAAAGCATGAAATAATTTATTTAGAACCATTAAAAGATATAGAAAATATAAAATATAACCCTAAAGAAAGGTGTTATATTTGTAAAAAATATATGTTTAATGTATTATTAGAAAAAGCAAATTATGATAGGTATGAAACAATCATTGAAGGCTCAAATCGTGATGATATGAAAGATTTTCGTCCTGGATTTAAAGCAGTTCAAGAAACTGGTGCTGTAAGCCCATTAAATATGGCAGAACTTACAAAAGATGATATTAGACAGCTGCTAAAAAAAGCTGGTCTAAATTATACAAAGCCTTCTTTTGCATGCTATTTTTCACGTTTTCCATATAATATGGAAATAGATAAACAAATGATAGAAAAAGTATCACTTGGAGAAGTATATATTCATTCTCTTGGGTTTAATACTGCACGTGTCAGATATCACGATAAAATAGCAAGAATAGAAGCATCAGAAAGCCATATAAAAGAAATTATAAATAATGATGAAATTCGTTTAAAAATAGTATCATACCTGAAATCATTAGGGTTTTTATTTGTTTGTATGGATTTAGAAGAATACAAAACAGGCTCTATGAACAGGTTGATACAAGAATGAATTTTAAGCCTGTTGTATACTTAATCTTCATATTTTTAATTTATAATTTAACAGTTCAATATGCATACGCATATAAACTTCCATTTTTTAGTGAAAAACTATATAAACATGGTTTTATCAAAAAGCAGCCGTTTCATATAAATATAGGCTATGAATATAATAATAGTAATGGGTTTGATATATTATATTCAAATAATAGTAACAGCAATGTTTTTGTAACATCAAAAAGTATAGAAAAATCAAGCCATGGAATAAAAGCAGAGGCAGACTTATATATTACCCCTTTTTTAAAGTTTTATATTAATTATATCTACAGGCAAAGCGATTTAACCATATATTATGAAATCAATAAAAATCAAAATAAATTTTTATTAACTGATTACTCATCAAAATATGCAGTAAAAACTGATGAACACATATATATGGCAGGGTTTGAATTATCTTATGAATGGACAATTAAAAATAAATACAGCCCATATATTTCTTTCCTGTCAGGCTTTGGATACACAGCAGTAAATAGATATGACGATATATTTTACAATGCACAATTTATGTTAAAAGCAGGTACATACATTACATTTAATGAAAATTTAAGATTAAATGTATATACTGGAGCAGATTATACTACCCTTTTTAACAGCGGCATTATGCAGGAAACATTTACTATAAATATTCCTAAAAATTACTTATCTTTAAGTACTCCCAATGGGCAGTATAAAACAAGTGTAATATATTATGAAAATTATGATAAAAATATAAATATGGTGCTTGGTGCTAAACTTGAAATTTATAAATATTCATCTATTTTTGCAGAAATAAAATATATAAACAGCTTAACAATATATACTGGCATAAATATTATGTTTTAAATGTTTTATACAATAAGATTTTAATATAACAATACAATTATATATATATTGTTTACTACTCCAAAAAATAAGCTATATTTTTCTTTACATAATATTATAAATAATATATACTTCCAAGTGTTTTTTATATTTTAAAAAAAATATATTATATGAGGTTTTTATTTATGAAAAAAATCACAGTTTTCTTAACAGCATTAGCATGTGTATTTTCATTTGCTAATGTTTCTATGGCACAGGAACAGGAAACATCATCAGATGTAGTTGTCAATAATGATGCTGCAGTAAAGAAACGCCCTGCTCCAATTCCAAGAGCACACATTGTAGAAGATTATCTTCCAATCTTAGGTAAACAGGCAAGAGCAAATGGTATAAGACCACCAAAACCATTTTTTATATCAGCCATTTACTACCACATGGAAATTCCACAAACAATTACAAATGCAAGAGGATGGGGTTTCTATGGCTACAGTGAACAAAACGCAATAGGCGTAAGAATGGAAAATGCAAAAATAGAAACTAACTCTGCAGGTTTTCGTGCTGGTTTTAATTTACTTCCTTTCATGTCTATTTTTGGTGTTTACATGCATACAGAGGGTCAATCAAAATTTACAGCTGTTGCAGACGGTAATGCGGCAATGCCAAATGGTTATATGCTTAATCAAACATTAAAATTCAAAGCAGATACAGGTGCAATAGGTACAGCCCTGGCTTATGGTTTTAGATTAGGCAGAGTAGTTCCTTATGCTGTTTTAAATGTAAACTATGCATGGACAAAAACAGATAGAACTGATAATATTATTAATACTTTAATTGCAGGTGCAAGGGTTGGTATGAGAGTTCCACTGCCTAAAAATATGAGTATAGGTGCCCACATTGGTACACAATATCAATACATGCCTATGGGTAACCAAGTGCATGGTAGATACTCTGTAACACTACCAGCAGGTACTACAATATTTAATCCTGATAGACCAGAAACTGTAACATCAGAATATAAAGCTGATGCTAAATATGCATCACCATGGGTTATGACAGCAGGTGTTATCTTCTCACCTAGCAGATATTTTGATGTATTAGCAGAGTTTGGCTTTTTAAGCAGATTTACTGCAATGGTTGCAGTTCAGGCAAACTTTTAATATATTAGGAGTATGAATATGAAAAAACATTTTTTAAAATATTTAGCAATAACTATGGCAGCAGCTTTTATATTGACAGGCTGTATGGAAGATAAAGAAGTAATGCCTCCTATTCCTTATGTTGCAGAAACTGCTACTAAAATAGACATAAATAATAAAAGCACATTTATTGGTAATTATAGTGTAGTTAGTTTTACTAAATCACAAAATACTAATATTATAGGGCTTAACTCATTAGCTGGTGGATTTATTATTAACTATAATAATAATGCATTACAGTATAATTATGCATTAAAATATGGCGGTTATAATAATACATCTGCACAACTTGCAATTTCAAATAATAATACAGGAATTAATGAAAATGATATT
>DXAQ01000067.1 GCA_019116905.1 Candidatus Mucispirillum faecigallinarum
TATTATTTTATTTTATTTTATTACTATCATATCTTCAACTGGTATATTATTTTCAACAGGCATAGTGTATGAACCAAATCTATCAGTAAAAATAAATCCACCATCTTCCTGAGGATAGTATATATATTTTAAAACTAAGCTTTTACACTGCTCATAATCTATTTTAAATACCACATTTTTATAAAAGTATGTCTTTAAATTACTTAATGAATGAATATCTGTAATAATATCACCATTATTATACTCACATTCAAGCGACATATTAAGGTTTGTCATAAATGTGCTGCTTATATTTTTTACAGCGGCCATAATATTGCCCTCTGATGTGTTATAATATATACTTAAATCTTTACTGCTTATATTGTTTTTATAAAGACTGTCCAGATTATCATACCCAATAAGTGTGCCTGAACAGCCTGATATTATAAATACAATTATCAGCAGCAGTTTATTTATTTTCCTCTTTTTTATCATCATTTTCAATAGTTTCTGCTTTAACATCTACAATTTTTTCATCATCGTCAGTTTTCTTTTTACCAAAGCCAAATTTTAAGTTGCCTTTTATAGCTTCTATTTCTGATTCCATTTCTTCCATTTTTTCAGAAATCTGCACAAGGGAAGTATATTCTGGTTCAAATAATGAGCCGTCTATTTCTCCCTGCTCAATTAATTTTAATAAACGCTTGCTTATTTTATGCATTTTTTCATTGTAAGTCTTATTAAGTGAGTTCATTTCTAATTTAAGACGAGATATTCTGTATACCTTCGCAGTTTCTTCTGTAACATTATTCAGTGTTTTTGCAAACCAATCTTTACCTTCTGATTTATCCATAATAATCATCCTCCTGTTATCCTGTTTATTAATGTTGTTATTCTGTTATTCATAAAATATAATAATACAATCAATGTGAAATTAATTGCAATAGAAATTATTAAAAGAAAAGCAAGTGTGTTTATTAATGACATTTTTTTCTTTTTCTTTTTATAAAGAATAATACCACTTCTATTGTCTTTTTCATCTATTTTTTTAAAATAATATTCAAATGATGAATCGTATAGATGAATCCAAGGACCATCTATGCTTGCAATATAATCGCCTGCTAAAATAGAGCCTGTTTTTATTCCAAGTACTATATCATCATAAGATAATTTTTCTTTTATAAAACCGCCTGAAAGCCTCACTTTAAACTGAGTGCTTTTTTCAGCTATATTATACTCTGCACCACAGCAGGAACATGTGGCAATACCTTTTTTAATGTCTGTAATCTGGTTAAAACATTCTGCACAGAGTATTCTCAATTTTCCCACCGTTTATAGCAGTTATTTTCTATTCCTAATACATCAAGCACTTTTCCTGTTACAAAGTTTACTAAATCATTAATTGTTTCAGGCCTGTTATAAAAGCCGGGAGCAGCAGGGATAATTACTGCACCTGATTTAGAAAGCTTTGTTAAGTTTTCTAAATGTATTGTAGATAAAGGCATTTCCCTAAAAAGAACAATAAGCGGACGTCTTTCTTTTAATGCAACATCAGCACATCTTTCTATTAATGATGCACTTATTCCGTTTGCCGTTCTTCCTACAAAACCCATAGAGGCTGGGGCAATTATATAGTTTTCCATTTTAAATGAGCCGCTTGCAGCAGCTGAACTTAAATCATTATTGTTATAAAGAATAACGTTTTCTATTCCGTTTGCTTTATACATTTCTTCTATACTGTTATATTTTACACCAGTTTCTGCCTGTGCATTATGCAGCGCCTCTGCTGCAGCTGTTGTATGCACTTCAAAACCTGCTTTCTGCATTGCTTTTATTATACTAAAACCATAAAGCACACCACTTGCACCAGTGATAGCTATAAAAGAGCGTTTCATTATTTACCTACCCATATATCTATTATTGAAAAAATCATTATTGTAATACTAATATATGCATTCATATTAAAAAATGCCATATTAAGTTTTGATAAATCATCTTTTGAAACAAGACTGTGTTCATAAGCCATTAATGCACCAGAAATTAAAACACCTGCTAAATAAATATATCCTAAATTAGTAAATGCCATAAGCAGAATAAATAAAAAGAAGGCTGCAAAATGTAAAAGCCTTGCAATAATTAATGAGCCGCTTACTCCAAAAACTGCAGGGATAGAGTGGAGACCTTCTTTTCTATCGTATTCTATATCCTGTATTGCATATAATATATCAAAACCAGCAACCCATAATATAATTGCGCCACCTAGTATAAACGGCGGCAGATTTATTGTGCCTGTTACTGCAATCCATGCACAAACAGGCGCAAGCCCTAAGGCTATACCTAATATTATATGGCAAAAATTTGTAAACCTTTTTGCATAAGCATATAATATAAATATAAGTATAGGTATAGGGGATAATATTGCTGTTAACCTGTTAAGCATAAGAGCTGCTAAAAAATAAACTGCTAAACTTAATATTATGTAAAATATTGTAGATTTTTTAGAAATATTACCTGCTGGGATTTCTCTTGAAGCAGTGCGCGGGTTTCTTGCATCAATTTCTGCATCTGCATATCTATTTAAACCCATTGCAGCACTTCGTGCACCAACCATAGCAACTACTACCCATAATATAACATTCCATGAAGGCATACCATTTGCAGCTAAAAACATACCTACAAATGCAAAGGGCAGCGCAAAAAGAGAATGTTCTAATTTTATCATTTTCAAAAAAGTAAAAAAACTTTTCATTAAAAAAACTCCCCTGTTTATATTTTATATGTTTATTATATCACTTAACGCATCAATAAAATCAGGGCTGTTATTTAAGCTTTCCATACGCACAATATTTTTACCTGTATTTTTTAATATTGGGATAAGCTGTTCGTCAACCTCTATTAATGTTTCTATATGGTCAGAAATAAATGATATAGGCACAATTATTATATTATCAATATTTTTTTCTTTATAGCTTTCCAAAGTTTCTATCATTGTTGGTTTAAGCCATTTTACAGGTCCTACTTTACTTTGGTATGCTTTATCAAAAGATACTATACCTGCTAATTTATTAATAATATCAATATGTTTTTTTACCTGCTCAGGATATGGGTCGCCTTTTTCCACATAACTTAATGGCACAGAATGGGCAGAGTAAAGCACATGACATTCTTTAATATCTTTATTTAATTTTTTTGCTGCATTTAATATTCTATCGGCTATTGCCTGGCAGTATTTCTCATTTTCATACCAGTATGGTATTACAACACTTTGATATTTGTGACAGCCTGCAATATTATACATTTTTGCAAGTCTGTTAAAGCAGGCCTCCACAGTAGTTAATGAATACTGCGGATAAACTGTTGTAAATATTACCTTATCACATTCAGTATTTTTTAATTTATTTAATGCTTCATCAAAAAATGGGTGATAATAGCAGTTAGCCTCAATTACAGTTAATTCTCTACCAGTTTTATTTTTATAGTGTTCTTCTAACGCTTTAAATATTTTCCTGTGGATTATAATCTGCGGTGATGCTCCGTTATAACCCATTTTTAAATATTCTGGTGCAAGTTTTTTAGAGCGTTTTTTTGCAATTTTACCTGCAATAAATTTTTGCAGGCAATTTCCAACATGAAAATCTATTATATCCCTGTCTGAAAATAAATTATATAAAAAGGGCTCAATAGATTCAACGCTTTCAGGTCCGCCCATACCCATTATGAATAATACATCTTTTTTCATGCTAAGCCTTTAACTACATCTATTAAATATTTTACATTTTCAACAGGTGTGGCAGGCATAATTCCATGGCCTAAATTAAAAATATGGCCTGGGCATAGTTTGCCGTCTTCTATTGCTTTTTCTGCATATTTTTTAATAGATGCTTTATTTGAAAAAAGTATAGCAGGGTCTAAGTTGCCCTGTAATGTAAATTTATTTCCAAGCCTTTCGTTTGCCTCTTTTAAACTGATTTTCCAGTCTACGCCAATACCTGCACAGTTTAAATCTTTTATTGTGTTAAAATATGCTGAGCCGTCTTTTGCAAAATAAATAAATGGGGCAGAAATATTTTCGCTTATTTCTTTTACATAAGGAAATACCATTTCTTTATATTCATCAGGCGGTAAAATTCCAGCCCATGTATCAAACATTTGGATTGCTGCACAGCCATGGTTTACTTGATTTTGCAGGTATTTTATAGTGTCCTCAGTTAATTTTTTCATAAGAGAATGAAATACATCAGGAGTATTTAACATCATTTTACGTATTTCTAAAAATGATTTAGAGCCTGCGCCCTCTGTCATATAACATGCAAGAGTAAAAGGAGCACCAGAAAAACCGATTAACGGCACATTTAACTTTTTCACAAGTAAATCTATTGTTTTATATACAAATGGGGCATCACTTTCCGGGTTAAATGGTTTCAGCCTGTTTACATCTTCCATAGTTCTAACAGGGTTTGATATAACTGGGGCAGGGTTAAAGCTTAAATTAACACCGATAGGCTCAATAGGTATTAATATATCTGAAAATAAAATTGCAGCATCAGCGCCTAATATATCAATAGGCTGCAAAGTTACTTCGCATGCAAGTTCTGGAGTTTTGCATAATTCTAAAAAGGAAACCCTTTTACGCACTTCCATATATTCAGGCATATATCTTCCTGCCTGCCTCATAAGCCATACTGGCGGACGTTCAGTTTTTTCTTTATTTAATGCTTTTAAAAGTAAATCATTGAAAGCCATGGTTGTATCCTCGTATTAAATTTATAAATGTTTTGACAAGTATATATATAGTAGTATAAAATATCAAGAAAAATATATTAAATTTTGGGTATAATTATGAAACCAAACTATACTTTTTTATCTTTGGCAGAAGAAATATTATCTGAAAGTAAAATACCTATGACAATAAATGGAATATGGGACAGTGCTGTTAAAAAAGGGCTTGATAAAAAACTTGGAAGTTATGGGAAAACTCCTATTGCTACTCTAAGTGCTAGATTATATACGAATGTTCAAGAGGGTGAAGATAAAAAGCGTTTCTTGATAGTATCAAGAAACCCTACATTGTTTTGGTTAGTAAGTCGTGAAAAAGAATTTTCAGAAGAATTTATTAATAAATTTTATGAAAATCAATTAGTAAATAATAAAACTGATGATGAGACAATACATGAAAGAAAGTATCATAAGGTACTTACATATTTTCTCAATAGTTGTCCGTTAGGTAGTATTAAGGTTAAAACAATATTTCATGAAAAAGCTAAAAAAGGATTAAAAGGTCAGGATAAATGGTTATTTCCAGATATGGTTGGAGTAAGTTTTATTTTTTCAGAAGGTTATTATAATCCTGCATCAATTGAATTAATGAAATTAGTGCAATACCCAATGTGTAAGTTTTATTCTTTTGAGTTAAAAAAATCACTAGATTTTAGTAATTATAAAAAGTCGTATTTTCAAGCAGTATCTAATTCAAGTTGGGCTAATGAAGGGTATCTTGTATGTATTGATATTGAAGAAGAATCAAAAGGTGAATTGAAACGGTTACGAGATTCATTTGGTATTGGTTTAATACAGCTTAATCTTGATAATATAAATGATAGCGTAATTATTTATCCAGCAACTACTAAACCTATGATAGATATAGCAACAATGAATTTGTTAGTTAATAAGAGTGAAGAATTTGAAGAATTTGTTAAGAATGTTCAAAATAGTATTAAATTGAATGAGTTAGTTAATAAAGATAGATATGATGAAGTTCTTGATGATGATGAAATAAATAAGTATCTTTTAGAACTTAAACCAAAAAATGATAAAAATTAATAGTTACTCTTGATTATATTTAAGAATTTTGATATTGTTATATTGCTTTTAATTATTAAAGCTATTTTTGAGGTGGATTGTGAAAAAGTTTGATGTTCTTATTACCGACCATATTGCAGAGGAAGGTATTGAGATTTTAGAAAAGGCTGAAAGCATTAACTATGAAATCCGTGCTGGTATTTCTAATGCTGATTTAAAACCTATTATAGGTAACTACGATGCTGTTATTACAAGAAGCGGCACTACAGTAGATGCTGATTTACTGGAAAATACTGGTAAATTAAAAATCATAGGCAGGGCAGGTGTTGGTCTTGATAATGTAGATATTGAAACTGCCAGCAAAAAAGGCCTTATTGTTATGAACGCGCCAACAGGTAATACTTATGCTGCTGTTGAGCTTACTATGGGTATGATTTTAGCTGCATGCCGTAAAATTCCTGCTGCTAACCAGTCTGTTAAAGCAGGGGAATGGAACAGGAAAAAATTTATGGGTATCCAGCTTTTAGATAAAACTCTTGGTATTGTAGGTATTGGTAGAATAGGCGGCAACGTTGTTACAAGATGTAAAGCATTTGGAATGAAAGTGCTTGCTTATGACCCTTATGTTAAACAATCTCGTGCAGAAAACTTAGGCGTTACTTTATGTAATTCATTAGATGAAGTTTTATCTCAGGCAGATGTTATAACACTTCATACTCCATTAACTGAAGAAACTAAAGGTATGATTGCAAAACCTCAGTTTGATATTATGAAAAACGGGGCTGTTTTTGTAAACTGTGCAAGGGGCGGTTTAGTTGATGAAGATGCATTATATGAAGCAGTTAAAAGCGGTAAATTATTTGCTGCTGCAACAGATGTTTTCTCTTATGAACCACCTAAAGGTATGAAATTATTAGAACTTGAAAATATATTTGTTACTCCTCACATTGGTGCAAATACTCATGAAGGTCAAAAAGGCGTTGCTGTTATTATCTGCGAACAGATTGTAAATGCTCTTGAAGGCAGGTCTTATGCTAATGCTGTAAATATTCCTTATATGAAATCACTTCTGCCTGAAGAATTACAGCGTTATTTTGAACTTGCAAGAAGTATGGGGCGTCTTGCATCTCAATTTATTAACGGCAGACCTGAAGAAATCAGGTTTACTATGGTTGGTAAAAGGTTTGAAGAAGATTTTGGCGAAAGAACTTTTGATTCACCATTTAACTATCAGCCATTTACAATTGCAGCATTAAAAGGGTTTTTAGAAGTTGTACTTGAAGATTCTGTTTCTTTTATTAATTCACCATATTTAGCAAAAGATAGAAATATTCATGTAATGGAATCAAAAACAGACCATTATGATAAATATAATGATTTACTTGTATTAACTGTTAAAACAAGCGACGGTAAAGAAACTACTATCGGCGGCACATTATTTGCAGAAAATATCGGTAAAATCTTATTTATTGATAACTATACACTTGATTTAGAAGCAAGCGGCAATTATATCTATTTTAGAAATAATGACCGCCCAGGTATTGTTGGTAAAGTTGCAACACTCCTTGGCGAGCATAATATAAACATTGCTAACTTTGGGCTTGCACGTGTAGGCAGCAAAGGCAGCGAGGCTATTTCTTTTGTGCTTGTAGATGATAATGTATCACCAGAAGTGGTAAAACAAATAAGCAATTTAGAAGATATTATTGAAGCAAAATATATAAGAATATAATTAAATAATCTTATAAACTTAAAAGCTCCTGTTTATACAGGAGCTTTTTTTATGTGAAATAATAGAATATTTAAATGAATTAAAAGAATGTATTAGAAATTTATTTTGAAAGTAGTGCCTGATTTTCCGTCGCTTTCTACTTCTATTTCCCAGCCGTGAGCATCAGCAATATTTTTCACAATAGATAAGCCAAGCCCTGCACCGCCAGTATTTCTATTGCGTGATTTTTCCACCCTGTAAAATCTTTCAAATATTTTTATTTTATCATCTTCTGATAAACCAACCCCAGTATCTTTTACTTCAAATACTGCATGGTCATTCTGCATATATGTGCTTACAGTTACACTGCCGCTGTCTGTATATTTTAAAGCGTTATTTATAATATTTATAATAAGCTGAATAAGCTTATCTTCCTGAGCTTTAACTATTATACCTTTTTGAAGGTTAGTAATAAGTTTTATATTTTTCCTTTGAAATGCTGCCTCAAAAGTAGAGCATACATTTTCTATAACAGATGCAAGTTTTACATCTTTAATATCAGGAATAAAGTTATTTGATTCTATTGTTGTGATTTTTTCAAGCTCGCCCACTAAACTTGTAAGCCTTATAACTTCCTGTAATAATCCGTCAAGCCTTTCAGGAGTAGGCTCAAAAATACCATCTATTATTGCTTCTAACTGGTTTTGTATAACATTTAATGGAGTTCGCAGCTCATGTGAAATATTTGATGCCAGCTGTTTTCTTAAATCTTCCTGCTGTAATAATGACTTACGTAATCTATCAAGAGATATGGCGAGAGTTACTATTTCAGAAGTAGAGGAAGGCACTTTTATTTCTGTTGTTAAGTCGCCTTTTATCATATTTTCTGCTTTTTTCTGCAGATAAGCAATAGGGCTTGAAAGCCTTGATGAAAAATAAAGTATAAAAGGCAGCGATAAAAGCAGGGCAGCGATTAATGATATTAATATATATGATAGAACGCTGTCTTTAAAGTTAATATCTTTTGGCGTAAATATGCTGTCAGTAAACTGTACAATATAAACTTTACCCTGCATTTGATTTTTATAATTTACAGGGTAAATGTTACGCCATGACCTGTGCACCACTTCACTATCATTTCTTGCAGAGATAATATGCTCAGATGTCCATATTAATTTACCGTTATTATCAAAAAGGGTAAAATAACAGCCATCTTTCATGGCAAGTTTGCCGATTTCGTTGCCGTCAAAATTATCCCATGACCTGTGCTCTGCATAAAATGTTTCAAGACGTGATACGATTAAATCAAAAACCTTACTGCGTTCTGCCCATTTATAGTCATAAAAACAGCTGTCAACAGTTGTTCTAAGCATAAAGGACAGAATAGTAAGAGATATAATTGTAACAAGCAGAAAAAGCAAAAGAAACTGCTTTTTAATGCTTAATTTCATATTTTAGTCCCAGCAAACTTATAACCTACACCGTATTGTGTAACGATATATTTTGGGCTTTTTGGGTTATCTTCAATTTTTTGGCGAAGATTTTTTATGTGCGAATCAACTGCTCTGTCATAGCCGTCATATTTTGCGCCGATTGCTCCCTCTATTAAATCTTCCCTTGAAAAATATCTGCCTGCATTTTGGGCAAGAAATTTTAACAGTTTATACTCATTAGGTGTTAATGTGATTTCTGTATCATTTTTCTTAACTGTTCTGGATGTAAAATCAATAGATAAGCCGTCATTATAAAGCACAGCACTATTTTCACTGAAAAGCCCTGCACGGCGTAATACTGCTTTTACTCTTGCCACCAGCTCCCTTGGAGAAACAGGCTTAATAAGATAATCATCTGCACCAGTATTTAAAACATTCACTTTAGAATCTTCTGAACTTTTTGCTGTTAAGACAATTATAGGCACATCGCTTGTTTTTCTCACCATTTTACAGATTTCTTCACCAGATATATCTGGCAGCATTAAGTCAAGAATAATTAAATTAAATGTTTTTTCATTTAAAATATTTACTGCTGCTGAGCCTAAAATAGCAAAAGAGGCATTAAAGCCTTCCTTTTCTAAATAAGACTTAATTGTTTCCGCAACTTTGATTTCGTCTTCGACGATTAATATATTAATTTTATCACTCATAATAAATATATATACTATGTTTTTTTCTTCTTGACAAGTATTACTTTTAGTTTTATATATCATCATATAATGATATGATGAATTGATGTTATGAATAAAAGGAGAATTTATGGGGGAAGAAAGCAAAATAATTGATGCAGAAGCAGTCCATATTGCAAAAGAGGGGCTGCCTTCTGAATACTCATTTGTTGCATTAGAACTTTTTTATAAAGTTTTTGCAGATACCACAAGGATAAAAATATTGTTTGCATTAAAAGAAACAGAATTATGTGTTTATGATATTTGTGCGGCTTTATCATTAAAACAGTCAACAGTTTCTCAACAGCTTAGGTTTTTAAGGCAGACAGGTATTGTGAAATCAAGGCAGGAAGGTAAAAATGTTTTTTACAGCCTTGATGATGACCATATTACAGGCGTTCTATTAATGGGTTTAGAACATATTAATGAAAAGAGGTAGTTATTATGAAGAAATATACAATTGAAAATCTTGACTGCCCAATGTGCGCAGCAAAAATTGAGGCAGGAGTGAAAAATCTTTCCTGCGTAAAAGATGCAAAAGTTGTTTTTGCTACTAAAACTTTATTAATTGATACTGATGATATAAATAAAGTTCAGGCTGAAATAGACAGTATAGAAGAAGGCGTTATAATCCGTGAAAATCAGCCTAAAAATGATGAAGAAGAATTTAATGTTAAAAAAGAACTTATTACATTAGGTGTTTTACTTGTTTTATTTGGTATAGGCTTTTATATGACTCATATTTTTACAACACCGCCATTATTATATGTAAGCTATGCAGTATTACTTGCAGTTTATGTGGCAGCTGGTAAAGATGTAATAATGCTCTCCATAAAAAACATAATGCATGGTAAAATATTTGATGAAAATTTTCTTATGACTTTTGCTACTCTTGCAGCCTGGGCAATAGGCAGCCATGAAGAAGCTGTCGGTGTTATGCTTTTTTACAGAGCAGGGGAATTTTTTCAGGATCTAGCAGTTCACAGAAGCCGCCGTTCTATAAAATCACTGCTTGAAATACGCCCAGATTATGCTGTTGTTTTAAGGGATAATCAAGAATATACTGTTGCTCCTGAAAGCGTTGCAGTTGGTGAAACAATAATTGTAAAACCTGGTGAAAAAATTGCACTTGATGGCACAATTATTAAAGGCAAAACTTCCCTTGATACAAGAGCATTAACAGGAGAATCTGTACCCCGTGGGGCAGAAAAGGGCGATAAAGTTTTATCTGGTATGATTAGCTTAACTGGTATGATAGAAGTGCAGGTAGATAAAATTTTTGCAGAAAGTTCTGCTTCTAAAATATTAGATATGGTAGAAAATGCTGCTGCAAATAAAGCAAAAACTGAAACCTTTATTACAAAGTTTGCCTCATATTATACTCCTATTGTATTTTTTATAGCTTTTGCAATAGCTGTTGTGCCGCCCCTTTTAGATATGGGTTCATTTAGCCAGTGGTTATACAGGGCGTTAGTTGCATTAGTTGTGTCATGCCCATGTGCTTTAATTATAAGCGTGCCTCTTGGTTATTTTGGCGGTATTGGCGGCGCATCTAAAAAAGGTATTTTAGTAAAAGGTGCTAATTATCTTGAAGCATTATCTAATATTCAGGCTATTGCTCTTGATAAAACAGGCACATTAACAAAAGGTATTTTTACTGTTACAGAAGTAAAATCTATGGGCAAATACAGTAAAGAAGATATTGTTAAATATGCAGCTGTGGCAGAAAGTAAATCAAACCACCCAATTGCACGCTCTATTGTAGAATATGCAGGCAATCTTGATTATACAATTAAAGAATATGAAGAAATAAGCGGCAGAGGCGTAAAAGTATCTATTGAAGATAAAGAAATTATGGTTGGAAACGACAGCCTGCTCCATTTTACAAATACTTCCCATGATGCAAGTGTATGTAATATTTTAGGAAGTGTTGCCCATGTGGTAATTGATAAAGAATATGCAGGCTACATTGTAATAAGTGATAAATTAAAAGATGATACAGTTGAAGCTATTAAAGAGCTTAATAATATGGGCATAAGAAATATTACAGTTTTAACTGGCGATAATAAATATGCTACTGAAACAATACTTAAAGATACAGGCATAAAAGAATATTATTATGACCTTTTACCAGAAGATAAGGCAGAAAAATTTAAAGAATTTTCAGAAAAATATAAAGGCAAAGGATATTCTTTATATGTAGGGGACGGCATAAATGATGCACCAGTTTTAGCCATGGCAGATGTTGGCGTATCAATGGGCGCAGCAGGCAGCGATGCAGCTATTGAAACAGCCGATGTGGTTATTATGAATGATTCTCTTATGAAACTTGTAGATGCAGTAAAAACAGCTAAAAAAACTAAAACTATTATATGGCAGAATATAATTTTTGCATTAGGCATTAAAGTATTATTTATTATATTAGGCTTAATGGATATAGCATCTATGTGGATGGCAGTTTTTGGTGATGTAGGAGTTGCATTACTTGCATTATTAAACTCTATGAGGGCGCTTAGATAATTAAATAATAAATAATATATAAAAATTCTTCCATAACACTGATATTATTAATTTTATACTTGAAAAATTAGTGAACTTTTACTAATTTGGAATATCTATTAAAATATATGTCAGTGTTATGGGGCTGTTTATGAAAAAGTATTCATTTATCATCGTTTTTATAGTATTAACCCTTATTCCGTGTATATTAACTGCGCAGACAAAATCAAATACAAATAATAAAGAGCGTGTAGTATTAGTAACAGTAGAGAAAGTGTCAGAAGGTATGACATACCCAAC
>DXAQ01000068.1 GCA_019116905.1 Candidatus Mucispirillum faecigallinarum
ATATAAATTATTTCAAATTAAAATTCCAAAAATCCCAAAAATCCCAGAAATCCCAGAACCTTTTAAAATCTATGATATATTAAATCTATGTTAGGAAGTTATGGCAAAATTACTTTTAAAGTAACAGAAGAAGAAATTAAAATTTTTGATAATTTTAACATAACCAGGAAAGCTCGGTATGTTGCTCATGAGAGAATAAACAATAAACCATTATTGCAGTTTATGGGTTTAGATGCTGACAGCATTTCTTTTAATATGCAGCTTGTGCAGGGTATTACTGGTAATGTGTCAGATGATTTAAAATCTTTACAGGATATGTTTAAAAAAGCAGAGGTGCACCCTTTATTTTTAGGCCAAAAAAAGCTGGGCAGCTTTGTGATAGAAAGTATAAATGAAGCGTATAAGATAGTAGATAATTTAGGTAATTTAGAAGTTGTAAATGTATCGTTAAGTTTGAAAGAGTATGTGGGGTAAAAGTATTTTAAGGCTCAGGGGAGCGTTTTTTGCGACGCAAGCATTTCCCGACTGAATAAGGAGGAAATAGAAATGCGTAGCTGGACCGAGCCTTCGCTTGCGTAAGTGTTTTTCAACGAGGACTGCCAATTTCCCGACTGAATAAGGAGGAAGAAGAAATTGCACAGGCTGGAAGTGCAGGAGCATTTACTGCGACTAAACGCACTTTAAAAAATACAAGGATGTATTTTTTAATAAAAGTAAACGGAATGAATAAATTGAATTTATTTCAATTTATGAATGGAGTGATAATTGGCAAGAATAAGTAATCTAAATATTACATATAAAGGCAAAGATATTAGCAAAGATATATCAGCAAGCCTTATAAGTTTTACATATACTGATAATGAGCAGGGTAAGGCTGATGAAATAGAGTTGCTGCTTGAAAATAAAAAAGGGCTGTGGTCTGGGAGCTGGTATCCAGAAAAAGGCAGTGTAATTGAAGCAGGCTTAAAATTATATGATTGGAATAAAATGGGTGAGATTATCAATGTAAAGTGGGGCAGATTTACTATTGATGAGCTCACTATGTCAAGTGCTGGCACATTTTCCATGAAAGCAATTTCAGAAAAATGTGCTGGTGCTTTTTCTACAGAGAAAAAATGCAGGACGTTTGAAAATATTACTCTTAAAGATATGGTTACAAAAATAGCTGATGAAAATAATATGCAGCTTGTATATAAAGCACAGAAAAATACTAAATATACAAAGCTTTATCAGCTGTATTATACAGACAGCTCTTTTATTTTTATGCAGGCAGATAAAGCTGGCCATAAGTGCAAAATATCAGATGATAAAATAATTATATATGATAACAGCATAAAAAATACAGGAATAAAATTAAAGCCATCAAATGTTTCTGCTTATGAATTTAAGGGCAAAACTTTTGGTACATATAAAGCTGCCGAAGTAAAATATTTTAATGCTGAAACTGGCGAAGTTGTTACATATAGGGCAGAAGATACAAACATTAAAAATGATTCTGTATTAATTATTGATGAACATGCAGAAAGCTCAGAAGAAGCTAAATCTATTGCAGAAGCTGAGCTTAAAAAGGCAAATGATAAAGAGATAACAGGAAGTGTATCTTTAATGGGAAATCCAGAAATTTTTACAGGCTGCGAACTTGAAATAAATGGTGTTGGTGTTTTTTCTGGCACTTATATTGTGGAAAAAGTAACACATAGTATATCAAATTCACAAGGATATACTACGAGTTTTGATTGTTACATGAAAAGGTAAAAAATGAAAAATGCAAATTTTATAGACTTACTGCCAGCAAGTTTAAAAAATAATAAAGATATTATTAAGTTTAGCAGCATTATAGATAATTACTTATCTAATATTGATAATATTATTGATAAACTTACTATTTATGCCCGTCTTGATGATAACACATTAGAAGAACATTATGTTGATGCTCTTGCTAAAACATTTCATTTACTGGCTAATGAATCATACCGCTTTGCTGGTACTGTTGAACAAAAAAGAGAATTAGTTAGAAATGCTTTAATATTACATAGAACCAAAGGCACTAAATATGCCGTTGAGCGTGTTTGTAATATTCTGGATTTAAAAGAGGCAAGACTTACAGAGTGGTTTGAAGATGATGGCGAGCCTTACACATTTAAAATAAATGCTAATGCTTTTGATGGATTGAATCAGGAAACTATAAGCCTATTATATTCTATGGTTGATGAATTTAAAAACGTTAGAAGCCATGTAGCAGTGTTTGAGTTTGAATCTGCATCTTATGGTACAGTATATATGCCAGCAGGTATTGTTTATAATAATGAAATAGAGATTAGGCAGCAGTTTTGTAAAATAAATGAATTGCCTGGCAAAATATTTATAGGATGTGCTGTTTATATTGATTCTGATGTGGTGTGTAATGAATTTATTTGAAATAGATGAAAATGCAGAAATAAGAAGAAATGTAGAGTTTTTGTTATCTACTTATAAATATTCATGCCCTATGTATAGAAACTTTGGGCTTACTGCCATCTTTATTGATAAACCAAATAGCAGGGCAGAAAGCATTGCAAGAGATGAAATAGAACAGGCTATAAAAGAGTATGAGCCTAGGGCAGAAATAGATGAAATAAGTTTTACTTATGAAAATAATAGGCTTTATCCAATAATCAAACTGAAAGGATAGATTAATGAGTGATTTAAATTTACTATCAGATAACCCACAGGAAATAGAATCAAGCATTATTAATGCTTATAATGCTTTGCGTGTCGCTCAGGGGGAAAAAGAAATAACTGCTGCAAGCCCTATATATATTTTTTTAAAATCTATTGCCTATGTGCTCTCATGTTACTCTGCACTTATTAATGAAAAGATAAAGCAGAATTTTATTGATTATGCAGGTGGTGAATATCTTGATGCACTTGGCAAATTAACAGGCACTACTCGCTTACAGGCTACTGCATCTTTATGCACAGTCCGTTTTACTCGTGTATCAGGCACATCTAATGCAGTGCTTATTCCAAAAAATACACGTATTACAGCTGACAGCTATATATATTTTCAAACAATAGAAGCTGCTGAAATATCAGCAGGTGCTGAAAGTGTAGATGTAATAGTCAGTGCTGTTGTTGCTGGCAGCAGTGGTAATGGTTACGGAGCAGGTTCAATAAAACAGATAGTAGATAATATTGCTTATTTAAAATCAGTTGAAAATATAACAGAAAGCTCAGGTGGTACAGATATAGAATCAGATGATAGTTACAGGCAGCGTATCTTTTTAGCGCCAGAAACATTTTCTGTTGCAGGGCCTAAGCTTGCTTATGTTTATCATACTAAATCAGTTAGTAGTGATATTATTGATGTTGCTGTTGTATCTGATGAGCCGGGAGTTGTGAAAATCTATCCATTATTAACAGGCGGCACGCTGCCTAGTGAAGAATTATTACAGTCTATAAATAATAAACTTTCTGCATCAGATGTTCGCCCTTTAACTGATAAAGTTGAAGTGTTAGAGCCTGTCCATAAAGAATATAATATTGATTTAGATTATTATTTATATGAAGAACGTGATGCGATTCCTGATGAAAAAGTGCAAAAGGTAGTAAGTGATTATATTGTGTGGCAAAAATCGGTGCTGGGTAGAGATATTAATCCGGATAAATTAATCGCTGATTTACAGATGTTAGGAATAAAAAGGGTTGTTATAAGAGAGCCTGTATTTACGAAGGTTGAAAGTAATGAACTGGCGCTTGGAACATTAATAAAAGCTGAGTTTAAGGCATTAGAAGTAGAATAATATAGATAAGGAGAAAAATAATGGCAGGATATAAGTATTTTACTGTTTTAACAGATAAAGGTAAAGAACTGCTTGCAGAAGCTATTGCAAATGAAACTACACTTGATTTTACAGAGATGGCTGTAGGTGATTCAAATGGTATAAGTTATAACCCAACAAGTGATATGACAGCATTAAAACATGTAACATATCGTGCAGCAATAGGCAGTATGAGAATAAATGCAAAAGATAAGAATATTATGGAGTTTGAGTTTGTTGTGCCTGCATCTGTTGGTGGCTTTTATATAAGAGAGGCTGGACTATACTCTAGCGATGGCACTCTTATAGCAATATCAAGATTACCAGAGCAGTATAAAGCAGATATGGCTGAAGGTGCAGGCAGTTCTATGACTGTCAGAATGTATATTGCTATCAGCAGTGATGCTCAAATTTATATTACTGTGCCAGCAAGTATTACTTATGCTACTCAAACTTATGTTATAGAAGAATTTAAAAAACATAAAGCAGATAGTAACCCTCATGTGCAGTATGTATTAAATGAAATATATTCTGCTAAAATAGATGAATTGCAAGAAGATATTAATAGCAAAGCTGCAAACACACATAATCATGATAGCACATACCTTAAAAAAACAGATGCCAGCAGCACTTATTTAAATAAAACTGATGCTGGTAATACTTATGCAACTAAGGAAGCGTTAAACTCTGGTCTTGCAGGTAAAGCTGCAAGTAATCATACACATTCTAATTATGCAGCAAATAATCATAATCACGATAGCGTTTATAGTAAAACTAATCATACTCATAGTAATTATGCTGCAAGCAGCCATAGTCATGCTTTTTCTTCAATAACTGGCTCCATGGATTTGACTGATAACAGACTTAAAGGTCTTCTGCCTATAAGTAAAGGTGGCACAAATTCGCAGGACGGCTTTGGTTGGAAAAATGCTTATTCAGATGCAGAATTTAATGCTAAAATAGGATTAAAATATCCATTTAATACTCAACAGCTGGCTAGTGCGATTATTAAACTAAACCGGCCTGTATTTTGTATGGTTTATGGCTGGCGACAAGGAGAAAGATTTATTACTGATTTTCCTGGTTCTGCTGCTTCACATAGAACTATTATCAATTATTTTGATAAAAATCAATTTTACATTGAAACAATAGACCCTTTTAATTTGACTACTTATATTTGTAACGTATCAGGTGGAGTAGCTGGTAAATGGATAAAAACAAGAAATGATGATGGCTCTATACCAGAAAGTTTAATACCAGCAACTCAAAAAGTAACTGTTGCAGATGGCGTTACTTGGATTGAAACCCCTTTAAGTAATGGGAAAAGTATGCTTTATGGAATAGCACAAAAAACTACAACAGGTGATGGATTATCAACAAGTTTTTGGAAAATGATACCTCCAAAAAGTATAGACGCATCAACAATTCAATTAAAAGCTAATTATTTAGCAAACTTAATCTTCTCATCTTTATTTATTAATACGTATGGAAGTATAATAGATGGAGGATATAAAAATATTGTAGTGTCAGAAAGTTTTACGGATGTAGTAACTCCAATACATAATTTTTTGTTAACAATGCAGGCAATTACAGCATAAGGAGAATAAAATGGCAATAATCATTAAACAAAAAGAAATAGCAAAAAATGTTAAAGCAGATGTTTATGTAAAAATAGACAGTGTGCGTGCAGGTATGGGAGAAGATGGAAAAATTACCTGTTCATGTGGTGAGTGGATAGGAAGTGAAAGTCGTGCAGCTGGTGAACTGGAATATAAAGCAAATGTGCCATACCATATACCAGATGAAAATATTATTTCAAATGGAGGAACTTTAATTGATGCAGTATATCCTGCTTTTAAAAAATTTTTTGAAAGTCAAGGCTATGAAGTAGTTGATGATTTAAATAATTATAGTCAATATTTTGTAGCACAGGCAGAAAAAGAACTGCAAAAATTTATGGCTGAACAAACAGCAGGAGATGTGCAAAATGAAGAAAGTTAAAAAAGCATATTTTCCATATAATTTTATTTTATGGATATTTAAAAAAACTATTATATGGGGTGAAATAAAAAAGGCTCAGGGGAGCGATTTTTGCGACGCAAGCATTTCCCGACCGAGTAGGAAGGAAGTAGAAATGCGTAGCTGGACCGAGACGTCCGCAGAGCGTAAGCAGCCAAACCGATTTATTCGGTGGCTGCGACTGTTTTTTATAAACACGGATGTTTATAAAAATAAAAATATAAGGGTGGCTATGATAGACCCTGTGTTTTTACAGATATTAACTATTGGTAAGCCTTATGAATTATCTGAAAGCCATTATAAACATGAAGCCTGTCATATAGAGCAGGTAAAACGCGACGGCAGGTTAAAGTTTATAGTTAAATATCTTTTTTATAATATTAAATATGGCTATAAAAATAATCCGTATGAGGTAGAGGCAAGAAAATATGAATAAATATATAAATATTATTTGTTGAATGATGTTTGAAAGTGTGATATATAAAGTAAAATGTTAGAATATTAAGGCGGATAGCTTGCACCTTATTGCATCAGAGGAAAGATGCCACTTATTGCTTTAATAATATTATTTTAAGCAGAGTGAAATTATAGGGGGCTGGTTTAATGCTTATTGAAAGCTGTGCTGGATACTTTATAATGTATTTAGTTATACTTGCAGCAATAGCAGTTATAAAGCATAAATAAGCAAAACCCGCCTACAGTTTGGAAGCGGCGGGTTTCTGCTAAAAACAAATTGTGAGCTTGAAGCTCTAATATTTCTATCATTTTCCCCGTGATGATAAATTGCGGGGTTTCATATCTATAAATATATCACATTTTTTAAAAATTACAATCATTTTTTTACCCCATTTATTATATTTTATAAGGATTATTATGAACATAACTAATATCATATATTTAATCTTAATCGCTTTGATAATTGCTTTATCTATTACTATTGCAGTTAAAAGTAATCAAATAAAAGTGTTAGAAGCTGAAAAACAGGCATTAATAATGCAGATAGCTCAAGCTGAAAGCAGTATAAAGCTGCAAAATGCAAAAATAGAAGAAATGGCAATAAATCAAGAAACGGCAGAAAGTATGTATAATGAAAATATGAAAGCGTTGCAGGATAAATATAAAAACTTAGATAACTTATCATCGCAGGATAAAACTTGTAATGAAATATTAGATATTATTAATCAAAATCAAAAAGAATTTTTAGCAGGAGGATTAAGATGATTAAAAAAATATTATCAAAGCTTGCTGAATGGTTTTTTAAATCAAAATCTACACTATTTGACAGCGTAGAAGAATATGAAGCAATAAAAGCAGAAGAAAAAGAACTGCGATTCTCGTTTAAATGGTGGCTTCAGCAGGTTATGAAAATTATGTTTTTAGTGATTATTATTATAATCACGTTATTACTTTTTGGGTGCAGCCCTGCAACAGTTACAAAGTATGAGCCAGTATATATTCCTGTAAAATGTGAAGTTATAGAGCCAAAACTGCCCGTTTATAGTGGGGATATTATAAAAGATAATCTTAAAATATTAAAATATGCAGATGAACTTAAAATATCCCTAAATAAATGTATAGGTAGGTAGTATAATGTTAGATTTTTTTAAAAATCTTCCTGAGGAAATAAAACATTTCTTCTGGCTTATGGTGGTGTCTTTCGTAGGTGGCATTGTGGGCTTTGTTACTAAAAATTCTAAAACTCTGGAAGATAAAAACTGGAAACAAAAACTCTGGGTGCTATTTGTCAGCATGATTTCAAGCATGTTTATTGCATACATAACATTTGAGCTAGTTCATCTTGGCATAGATAAGCAGGGCGTAGCTGTGGCAATATCTGGATTTGCTGCATACATGGGCACTGATATATTGATAATCGTGCAGGAAAGGCTTGTGGAGAAGATTAAATCAAAAATAGATAGTATATAGAAAGGGGACAGGGGAGCGATTTTTGCGACGCAAGCATTTCCCGAGCGAGTAGCGATGGAAATAGAGATGCGTAGCTGTTCCCCTTTCTGTCCAGCTACGGACTTTTATTTCCTCCCGATTTGGTCGGAAAGTCCTTGCGGCTAAAAGACAGCCCCTTTCCCCTATGCAAAACAGTTTTATTCACCATAAAACTGTTTCAGCAGAATAAAAACTCCCGAGTAAATCGGTTAGTTTTTATAATATAATTTTAACTTAGAAACAGCTAAGCAGTATAACACTGCTTAGCCATGTATCCTAAAAATTACTCTAGCTATGCTGGAGTATTCTTTCTATTCAAATTTAATGCTTAAAGTATCATTTATCACATCATAAGAGCAGCTTACAAATTTATCTACATCATAATATGTATAATGATATTTATCACCAAGAACATCTTTTAATGATTGCTCTAATTTAGATGCAAAACCACTGTATTTTATATCTATTATCATAAATGCTCCCTTTTTGTGTTATATATTATAAAATAAGAAATTGCAAGTTTAATGCAGATAAAAGCAGGCAGTAAGTAATGAGAAATAGTGTAATATATTTGCCATGCCTGCTTGTGTTAATAGTTGCAAAGCACCTTTTTAATAAAAGGCGCTAATTCCCTTTTTTTGTATCGGTTGAAGTTGCTGCTCCGCCGCTATTTTTATTTATATTACTAAATAACTGCCCCAGATTATTGGCTGCATCTATCATTTCTTTTTCCTGGATATGAGCATACCGCAGGGTGGTTTTAATGTCTTTATGCGTCATCATCTTTTGCACAATTTTTACTGGAATAGTTGCTGTGGCTAGCGTGCCAAATGTGTGGCGTATATCGTGAAATCTAATATCTGAGCGTATATTTGCTGCTTTTTTTATTCTGGACCACAGCTTTTTTACATCGTTTCTTTTTCCGCCCAGCTTTGATGGAAATACAAGTGTTGAATCGCTGCATTTATCTTTAATATCAAGCAGCACCTGCACGGCATTATCTGTGATAATTATTGCCTGATTTTTTCCGCCCTTAGTATCGTATAAAAATATTCTTTTATTATCTATATCCACATTATCCCATGTAAGATTAAAAAGCTCACTTTTTCTAAGTCCAGTGAAAAATGCAAGCTTAATAAGTGCAACATCATTGGCCCATTCTTTTCCACTTTCTAAATATTCAAACATGCGTGATATTTCATCATCGTATAGATATGATATTCTGGTATTGTCAAATTTTTCTATTTTTACATTTTCTGCAGGGTTATATTTTATAAGCTCATTTTTAATATTATAGTTAAATATTCTTTTTATAAGTAATAATATATGCTTGATACTTTGTGGTGCATAATTAGAGCCATTGGCTTTGCCCTTAGTTTTCATTTTTAAAAGAATATTAGTAATATCCTGTGGTGTTATTGAATTTACTGATATTTTTTCAAGATATTCTTTCACGTGATTATTATAAAGGTTTTCATCGCATTTCCAGGTTTTTTTATTGCTTTTTGCCCATACCATGAAATTATCGTAAAGCTGGCCAAAATTATATTCTGTTACTATATTCATTTTTTCTGCTTTTAAGTTTGCTACCATCTGGGCAGTATAGCCTTGTGAAGAAGTGCCTACTTTCCGCATATGCCTCTTGCCATTTTCATAGAATTTGATATAAAAACATTTATCAGGTTTACCATTATGGAGTGAACGTTTAAGCTCGCTGTAATATACTCCATTGAATTTTGTTTTAATGAATCGTGGCATATTGTATCCCCTTTTGTATCCCATATAATAAAAAATAGGATAAAATAAGCAATAGAACAAAAGTTCTTATTTATAAAAATATATAGTATTTTCAATTAAATATCAATAGGGAAAAAATAAGAAAAATATAAATAATATATTATGTTATGACTACGGATCAAAAGGTTGTGGGTTCGATTCCTGCTGGGCGCGTTACTAAAAGCCTTTATTATTCAAGGCTTTTTCTTTTTTATAATATCTAAA
>DXAQ01000069.1 GCA_019116905.1 Candidatus Mucispirillum faecigallinarum
AATTGTTTCGTTTAAAATAAGTAGTATATTTTCCATATTATCCTCTTATATTCTAACAGGTATATTTTTATTTTTTAAATATTCTTTAACTTCCATAATAGTCATTTCCTGAAAATGAAATACACTGGCAGCAAGGGCAGCATCTGCAAGACCGTATTTAAAGCCTTCATAAAAATGCTCCATAGTACCAACGCCGCCTGAGGCAATTACAGGAATAGTAACAGCCTGACTTACAGCTTTTGTCAGCTCTATATCATACCCAGTTTTCATACCGTCTTTATCCATACTTGTAAGAAGTATTTCTCCCGCTCCAAAATCTTCCATAGTTTTTGCCCAGCTGACAGCATCAAGCCCTGTGCGTTTTCTGCCGCCTGCAATAACAACTTCCCAGGTGCCGTCTTCTCTTGATTTTGCATCTATTGCTGCAATAATCGCCTGCGAGCCAAATTTATTAGCTGCCTCTTTAATAAAATCAGGATTTTTTACAGCTTCAGAATTAATAGAAACTTTATCAGCACCAGCTGCAAAAAGACTGCGTATATCTTCTATACTTCTAATGCCGCCGCCAACAGTTATAGGCATAAATACATTTTCTGCTGCTTTTTCTATTACATTAATCATAATATTTCTATTTTCATGAGTAGCAGTAATATCAAGAAAAGCAATTTCATCAGCCCCTTGTTTTTCATATTCTATAGCTGCTTCTACCGGGTCTCCTGCATCTCTAATATTAACAAAATTGACGCCCTTAACAACTCTCCCGTCTTTAATATCAAGGCATGGAATAATACGTTTTGCAAGCATACTTTCTCCAATAACTATTTTAATATGAATTATTTTATATCACATATATATATAAAATTAAATAAAAATTATTCAAAATTAAAAATAAGTATTCATAAATTTATAAAAATATGATACAAGGTATGTTATGAGAAAGATTTTACTATTAACAATATTTATTTTTTATTCATTTTTAGCATACGGTGCAGAAGAAATCAAATCTGTTGCAGATATTTTTCCGAAAGCATCGCAGATGAAAGGCGGTTCATCTTCATGGATTGTTGCAGGTGTATCATCTGAAAAACGTGATAGATGTACTGTTTATGAAAACACATACTCTTATTATTCTACAAAAAAAGAGAAAATTTTAGATATCGAACGTGAAAATACGTATATGGTATCTGCCAGGATATTTGAGTGTGATAATTTTGCAGAGGCTCTTAAAAACTATAAAGAGCTTGCAGCAATCTCTAAAAAACATGCAAAACGTAAGCAGGTTGCCCCAGTGCCTTTTGGCGAGCAGGGTATAATGGTTGCACTGCCTTTACAGTCAGGCAGAGGTAAAAGCCAGCAGGCAAATTTCTATGTAACTTATATATTTAGAAATTTTGTTATACAGGTTTATTCTGATGACGGTTTTGCTCAAATGGATATGTCTGGCGCTATTGAAAGCAATATTTATAAATATCTTAAAAATAAAGGTATAAATTATGCAGTAAATAAAGTTAATCTGCTTGTAGAAACTGGTTCTGCTGCATATATGGACAGCCTTTCTTTTACAGGTGATAAAATAGCATCTGTTTTAATCAGCGGTATAGTGCTTGATGCTAATAATAAACCTGTGCCTAATGCAAAAATTACAGCGGTTGAAACAAACCAGTCTATTAATACAGATGCAGAAGGCAGGTTTAATTTTAATGTATCTTCAGGCAAAGGTAAATCTATTTCAATGGTTAAAACTATTATGCTGCCATTTCCTATCAGTGGAGAAAGGCTTGCATTATCTACTGGGTTTTATCCTATTGAAGTAAAAAATAACGGCAAAGATGTTTTTAACGGTTTATTAAATATATTAGTAAAAAATAACAGGGTGTCAGGTTATCTTGTTGATACAAGCCTTAATAAACGGTTTCCATTAACAGGGTATGTAAAAGGTGATAATGTTACATTAGATACAGACTGTACAGAACCAGGTTCTACATTAAACTGCCGTAAAATCTTTAAAGGCAGGCTTGTTTCTGATTATATAGTTCAGGGTAAAGCTATTGGTGTTGGCAGTGGTGATTTTACAATTGATAAAAATAAATTTACTGTAATTACAGAAACGCCGTATATTAGAGATACAGGTATTTCTTTAAAACTTTCTGTGCTGCAAAATGGTGTGCAGAAATACAGCAGTCAGAATAATATGCCATTAAATGCCGGGGAAAGTAATAAAAGTTATTTAGAGTTACAGACAGGCAGCTTTATGGGTAAAGATATGCTTTATTTTAAAAGTGCATATTTAAAACTTAATGTGCTTGGCCTTAATATAAAAAATAAAGCAGAACTTGTACTTTTTAAAAGAAATGTAGATAAAAAAGGCAATGTATCTATGCAGAGAATTGCGCCGCTTAAAACTATATCATCAGAAGATAATGAAGAAATAGAAATAGATATTTCAAGCCAGATTCGTCAGCCTAATGAAAATGGTTATTTTATAGGTCTTGCAGGCTCTGAAAAAGATTATATCATCTTTAACGGCAATACAATCAGGGCAATATTAAGTTATTATGGAGATGCATCGTCTTATAAGCCGCGTAAAGTATTAGGTATTGCCTTAAAAGATTTTGACGGGGATGATATTGTTGCCAATAAAGGCACTGTTGAAAAAGACGGCAGTGCAGATATAGTTTTATCACTTAGCGTTTCAGCAAAGGGAAGAACTTTGGAACAGCTTGAAGTTACTGCAGAAGCAGATACAAAACGTGTATGGAATACTAAACTTAATGACATCTACCCTGCAATTGGTGTGCTGCAAAATGGTGGGATATTAAATGAAGATGATTCTTCTATAAATATACCTTTAAAATCAGATACAGAGGTATATGATTTACATTTATATAAAGGTTCATTAAAAGAAGAAAATATTAATAAAATAACAGTTAAGGCTGTTATTGACGGTAAGCCTTATGAAAATTTTATTACATTAAAGTAGGAAATATTATGGAATTATATGATATTTTAAAAAACAACTTATTTATTATGGCAGGACCATGTGTTATAGAAAGTAAAGAAATATGTTTTGAAATAGCAGAGCGGGCAAAAAAAGCAGCAGAGCAGTATGGTTTAACATATATTTTTAAAGCCTCTTTTGATAAAGCCAATAGAACATCTGCATCAAGTTTTCGCGGTGCTGGTTTAGAAAAAGGTCTGCAGATTTTACAGGAAGTAAAAAGCAGATATAAGGTTCCTGTAATTACAGATATTCATGAAAGCTATCAGGCAAACCCTGTTAGTGATGTCTGCGATATTATTCAAATCCCAGCATTTTTATGCAGACAGACTGATTTACTTATTGCAGCAGGTGAAACACTGCGTATAGTAAACATAAAAAAAGCACAGTTTTTAAGCGGTGCAGATATGAAATACCCACTTGAAAAAGTCCGCTCAACAGGTAATAATCAAGTAATGGTTACAGAAAGGGGCAATATGTATGGCTATGGCAACCTTGTTGTAGACTTCCGCAATTTAGTAGATATGCAGCAGTTCAATGTGCCAGTAGTAATGGATTTAACCCATTCTACTCAAAAACCTGGGGCACTTGATGGCAAAAGCGGCGGCAATCCAGAATATGCTCCTTATTTTGCAGCAGCAGCAAGTGCATGCGGTATAAGAGGTTTCTTTGCAGAAACTCACCCAGAGCCTGCAAAAGCATTATCTGACGGGGCAAATATGGTAAGTCTTAATGATTTTCCAAAACTACTTGAAAATATTAAAAAGCATAGTATATAGCTGGAGATAATAATGGGCGAAAGATTTAAAAAATTTTCTAAATATTTTGGTGGTCAGTATATGAAATACTGGTATATAGCATTTGCTATAACAGTTCTTTTAATGCTTGCCTTTTCTATATCTGATTCAAAAGTAAATAAATTTAAATTTACTGTTTATAACGAAGACGGCTCAATTCAGTCTGAACAGATTATATCAAAAGAAGAAGTAGAACTTAGGGCAAGGTCTGCTCATTCACGTTCTATCGTTCCTGAAAAAATATTCTAATTATATATAATTCTGCCCCTCAGTACTTCCGAAAGGGGCAGGATACCTTTATTTATTAAATAATTACTGGTTTATTTATTGCTGTATCAGGAGTAATGCCGCCTTTTAATACGCTTACTACTGATTCTGCACAACTTATTGCCATATTTTCTTTTGTAGCCTGAGTAGAGCTGCCTAAATGGGGAGAAAGAACTACATTATCAAGTTTTTTTAAATCTTCATTGATTTCTGGTTCATATTCATATACATCAAGTCCTGCAGCATATATAATTTTTTCAGATAGTGCTGTGGCTAAATCACTTTCACGTATAATTGCACCCCTGCCAATATTTACTAACACGGCATTCTTTTTCATTTTTTTAAACTCTTTCAGTGAAAATATATGCCTTGTTTCAAGTGTAAGCGGTGCAGTAATAATCAGGAAATCAGACCATTCTAAAAGCTCATCAAAAGTAGCGTAAGTAGCACCAAAAATCAGCTCTGCCTGTTTATCTCTGTGCCTGTTATGGTATATTATATCCATAGAAAAACCTGTTGCAATTTTTGCAACTGCCTGACCGATATTGCCCATACCAAATATGCCAAGTGTCTTTTTATAAAAATCAAGACCAACCATTAAACTGTGGTTTGTGTTGCCTGAAAATCTGCCGTTTCTAGCATATCTGTCTGCTTCTGGTATATGCCTTGCAGCACTCATCATTAAGGCAAACCCAAACTCTGCTGTGCTTTGAGTTAATATATGTTTTGTTGTGCATACAGTAATACCTCTGTGAGCTGCATAGTCTACATCAATATTATCACTGCCTGCATCATAGTTTGCAATTACTTTAAGTTTGGGAGCGGCTTCCATAAGGGGTCTGTCAACAATATCACTTGATGTGCAGATTAATGCATCCGCATCACTCATCATCTGCCTAAGCCTGATAGGCGGCAGCGGCTCATCTATAGAATTAGCATCAATGCGGATATCTTCTAAATAATTATTTATTATCTGCGGTAGTTTTGAAGTGATAACAACCTTCATAAAATCCCCCTAATATTTTTTCCTTCTAAATAAATCTGTCCGTTTTGAAATAACCCTGTCAATAAAAAGCATACCGTTTAAATGGTCAGTTTCATGCTGAATAAGGACTGCTTCAAAACCACTTGTTTCAAGCACATTAGGCTGCATAAATTCATCAAGATAACTTACAACTATTCTTTCCGCCCTTGTAACATTACCAGTAAAATCTGGCACGCTCATACAGCCTTCACGAGAAGTGATTGTTCCGCTGTGCTCAATAATTTCTGGGTTAATCATTACCATAAAACCATGATTTTCTTTGCATTTTTTATTAAGTGATGCATCTATTGTAATAATTCTTTTCAGCTCTCCAATCTGTGGGGCAGCAATGCCTGTAGAATGGCCCGCATCAAGCATCGTATCTTTTAAATCCTGTATTATGTTTTTTATTTCATCAGTTAATTCTTCAACATCAGCAGATTCCTGCTTTAATATATCATTTGGATATTTTAACACTTCTTTTACTGCCATAATTAAAGCTCATAAAATTCAATTTTTTTAATATTGATTTGCGTATTAATATCTTTTGCTGTTTTCTTTAAAGACTCCTGCCAGCTGCTTTCATTATCTTCATTTTCAGCAACTACTTCAAGCATCATTATATATACTTTCTGGCTGCTATCTGTAATTTTTGTCTGTAAATCAATAATATTTAAATTATGATTTGCTAAATCTTCTGTAATAGCATGTACAATACCAGCCTTATCTGCACCATATACAGAAATAGAGTAATGAACGCCGTCTTTAATTTCAGGTTTTTTGTCAAATTTAAAAACTTCCATGTGAGAACGGATATTTTTAAACATATCTTTTATCTGCTGCTCAGAATAATTTTTATCACTTGTAACTATAAAAATCATAGAAAATACACCCTGTAAAAGGGTAGAACTGGAATCTGCCAGATTAAAACCATTGTTAAAAAGAACTTTTGTAGTTTCTGCAACAATACCTTTACTGTCAGTATTTACAAAGCTTAACGCATAATAATATTTATTCATAAGAAACCTCTTAATATATATTTACAGGATAGTTAATTATATAATAATAATCAAGACATTTTTGTATAAAATGTGCAGTAATTAAATATTTTTTTAAAATATTTATCCTTTCTTTTGTCTTTCATTTATGAATTATGAATTTTACTACTTGATAAAAATAAAATATTTAATATAATGTTATGAATATGACTAATATAATAAACGTGGAGAAATAAATGTTTGAAAATTTAAGTAATA
>DXAQ01000070.1 GCA_019116905.1 Candidatus Mucispirillum faecigallinarum
AATAAAATAATGTGAAAAATATTATTTTTATTTAATAAATAAGGCTAATATACCCTTAAAATATATAATACTAATCAATTAAAATAAACATTAATATAAGACAAAAAATATCTTAAAATATTAATAAATAAAGCGTTTTAAATATTAACAAAAAATATAAATATGTTAAATTTAAAGAAATTGTGTGTTTTTCTATATTGACTTAGTAAAATAATTTTTATATTTTTAAATATAAATTAATTTGGAGGCAAAATATGGGAAAAGAAGCTAATGTTTTAAATTCATTAGAAGAAAGCTCAGTATCAAGGCGTTCCTTTTTGAAAGGCACAGCAGCACTTGGTGCAATGGCTGCCATGTATGGCTGCTCTAAAGATGGCAGTTCAGAAATCATATACGGGGGGGGGGTTGGCACAAGTGCCAGTGATGAAGATGATTTAACTCCTGACTATATCCGTTACGGCACAAGCGGTCATAACTGCGGTGCTAAATGTCTTATCAAAGCTCATGTAAAAAATGGTGTAATTAAGCGTTTCGTTACAGATGAAAATGTTATTGATACAGCTGGAAATGTAATGGACAGCGAAAACCCAAACTGTGCATCTTCAAGAGCATGTGCAAGATGCCGTTCTTATAAATATCGTTTATATCATCCAGGAAGATTAAAATATCCATTAAAACAAACTAAAAAACGTGGCGATTTATCAGGCTTTGTCCGCATATCTTGGGAACAAGCTTTAGATGAAATTGCAAGAAAACATAAAGCTATTACTGATAAATACGGTCCAGAAGCATTCCACTCAATTTATGCATGTGGTGCATATTCTTCATCATGGCAGGGTGGCGGCTATACTGGTATTTGGACTGGTATGGGTGGTTCTGCACCAGCACAATTAATGGGTGGTTATCTTCTTTATACTGATGACTATTCTTTCCACCAAAAATCATTCTTTGGTACATATTATACTGGTTATAATGGTAGTGGTGCTAATGCGAATACTGTTGCAAGTGCAGTTAAAAATATTGTATTATGGGGTTCTAATGCATTATCAACAGTAAACAGCTCAGCATATTCAGAAATCCGTTCTGTTGAAATGATGAAACAACGCGGTGGTAAAGTATGGTTTATTGGACCAGAATTTGTTGATACTGGTGTAACTCTTGCTGATACTTGGTATCAAATGAGACCTTATACAGATACAGCATTAATTCTTGGTATGCTCCATCATATGATAACAAACACATTTGGTGTAGATGGTAATATTAGAGACGATGTAGATAAAAAATTACAATTAGATGTAAACTATATCGATACAATGGTATACGGTTTCTTTGATTCTCCAGAATACTATGTAAATAAAACAACTGGTGCTATAACTTTTGATACAGACCCAGGCGATGGTTCTGTAAAAGTAAATGCAGTTCCAGCAGGTAAATCTCTTTCTGCTTATATTATGGGTAATGATGACAGGCTTACAAAAGCAGATTATAACGGTAATTATGTTGCTAATCGGTTTGCAACTAAACAGCCAAAAAGAAATGGTTCTGTATGCTCTTATGAAGTTCAAGGAGTAACTGCAACAGAAGAAAATGTTAAAACTTCAAAATATAAAACTAAACAAGATTTCTTAACACCTAAAACTCCAGCATGGGCATCTGCAATTACTGGTATACCAGAACAGGCTATTAAAGATTTAGCAGAACTTTATTTTAACCCAGATAACCATCCAATATACAGCGAATGGTGCGGTGCTCAGCAAAAGCAGGCAAATGGTGTAATTAACATGTTTGCTTTACAAACACTTCTTATTCTTTCTAAATCTTGGGGTATGAAAGGTGATGGTTTAGGCAGAGCTTTTGGAGGTTCAAACAGTAAAGCCAGTGGTACATTAAGTGTAAGAATAAGACGTCCAGATATACCAGAAAACCCAGAATCTCCAACAATTTCTTGTACTCAATGGCATAATGCAATTAAATTTGCATTTGGTGACCAGTTAAAAGCAAATGGCTATTCAGCTAAATATATTCCAGACTGGAGTGCTGAAGAAGTTGGTACTGGTAAAGTGTATTTTGATGATGGTGGCGCAAAAGCTCTTTACAAATGGAAAAGAGGTGCAGACGGTAAAGTATTAATGGATAGTACTGGTAAATACTATCAATATGAAACTGAAGCTGATGGCGTTACTCCAATCTATTCAGGTATCCGTTTCTTATTAAATACTGGTGGTAACATTCCTATGAACCAGCATATGGATCCAAATGATGCAAGAGAAATGTTTGAAGCTCTTGATTTAGGTTCAACTGAGCCAGATAATCCAGATACATTCTGCATGGTATCATTTGATAACTTCTTATCTCCATCTCCAAGATGGTCAGACTATGTGTTACCAGCAGCTACTACTTGGGAACAGGAAGATATTATTAGTATCTCTCTTGGTAACCCATTATATATTCCAGTTGTAAGTAATGCTCCAGGTCAAGCAAAATCTCAATGGAACTTTACAAATGACTTTTTAAAAGCAGTAGGTAGATTAAAAGGTGTTGGTGATGAACTTGCAACTAAATTTACTGGCGGCGTTCCTAATCAGCAAATTGAAGACTTAGTAAAAGAAGCATTTGGTAAAGCAAGTGTTGATTCTTCAAGCTTATACTATGGTAAAAAATGGGAAGACTTTATAAATAACCCATATGCACCAAAAACAGCAAATAAATATGCACCTGTTTCTGTAACAAAAACTTCTTTAAGAAACAGTCTTGATACTTACCTTGGCGGTGATATGTCAACTGCATTTGCAGGTAAAATTAACACTTTAGCTGCAACATCAAATATTAACAGTGATAAATATGGTGACTTTGGTTTACAGTGGGATGATATTACTACTGCTCCACAACCATCAGCAAGATTCCATGTTTATTCAGACATGTTAGTATGGCGTTATGAAAAAAGATATAGTGCATGGCACGGTTATCTTGCAAGTCAAGGACTTCCAACAGGTCAGGCTAACAAAGACTTTGAAGGAGACCCATTAGTTTATCCTATTCCTTTATACTATGCTTATGAAGACTACTTCAATGAAGCTTATGGTGTAATGAATGGTAAAAATACATTAGATATGAGCAAAGGTTATCTCTTAACTACTACTCATGATAGATATAGGGCTCACTCATCTCAAGCAGAAAACCCATATTTAAGGGAATTAACTCACAGAATTAAAGGCGGTGGCTTATATTCTGGTAATGACTGGAATGAGTATGGCAATATTGGGGCGGCTCAGGAAGTAGCAGAAGGTGAAACAGAAACTCTTACTCGTCTTAACCAGACTATTGCAAACGGTCAGCCAATTCCAGGTAAAGAAAAAGTTGCATCATGGAGTGAAGTATGGATGAATGACCAGGATGCAATAGAAGAAGGTATTGCTGATGGCCAGTTAATTACAATAGGCAACCCAGTAGGTGATGTACGCGTTATTGCAAGAGTTACTGACAGGGTAGTAAGAGGCTTTATCGGACTTCACCAAGGCTGCTGGTATGACCCAGACCCAGTTGATGGTGTTGATGACGGTGGCTGTGCAAACACTCTTATGGCTCAAAGACCTTCAAGGGTAGACCATGGTAACGGACAACAGTCTGCTATGGTATGGATTAAAAATAAATAATTATAGGAGATAATCATGCGTTATGCATTTTATTTTGACCAAACTAGATGTATGTCATGTAATTCATGTTCAGTTTCTTGCAAAGACTGGAATCAGGTAAACCCAGGACCAGTACGTTGGAGAAAAGTTGCCACATATAAAGCAGACGGCGGACCAGTTGCTATGTTTAACCTTGCAATGAGCTGCAACCACTGCGAAGACCCAGCATGTAAAAATGCATGCTCACAAAATGCGATTATTAAAAAAGATAATGGTATTGTTTATGTAGATAGAACAAAATGTATAGGTTTACAGCTTTGTATTACTGCCTGCCCATTTGCAGCACCACATATTGCAGAAGATAAACAAGAGCCAGAACAAAAATCAACATGGACTATTGCTCACCCTATGCAAAAATGTGATATGTGTATGAGCCGTGTAGAAAAAGGGCAAAAACCTGTGTGTGTTGATGCTTGTAATGGTCATGCACTTGATTTTGGAGATTATGAACTACTTAGATCAAAATATCCAGATGCTGTCCAGTTAAATTCAAGTGATTTCCCTTATGCTTATGCAAATAATACAACAGAGACTGGTCCATCAATGCTTATTAAAAAACGCACAAGGCAGCTTTTAATAAATAACGGACGTTAATAATAACGGCTTATCAGTTTATAAACTGGTAAGCCTTTTGGAGAAGATATGGCAGAAAATTTACAGGAAATATTTAATGGCAGGGAAGTATTATATGCTTTTTTTGCAAAATCATACTTAGAGCCATTTAGTGATTATGAATATAAAATGATACAGGATATAATACCGTATTTAAAGGAACTTGAAGATATTTCAGATAAAGCAAAACATGAAATAAATATGCTGGAAGATTTTATAAAAAAATATAATTCATTAACTGGGGAAAAGCTTGATGAATTAAAACTTGATAATCTTAGAGCATTTACAAGAATATTTGCATTAACTGACAGCGTTCCAAATTCAGAATCATATTATACATCAACTGAACGCCTTGTAAATCAGGAATCAAGGGAGCAGGTGTTAAAGTTATATAAAAAGTTTGGGTTTGATACAGATTTTCATAACTCAAATGAACCAGAAGACTTTATAGCCTATGAACTTATGTTTATGTCATATTTATCCAAAATGGCAGCTAAACGTATGCAAAATGGTAAAGAAGATGATTATAATTTAATAATAAAAGCTCAAAATGAATTTATTAAAAACCATTTATTAAATTATATTGATGAATTTATAAATAAAATGGAAATGTTTGAGCAGGGGAAAATCTTTTATTTACCACTAACATACTTTTTAAGAGAGTATTTAAAATATGATTTAGAGTTTTTAAACTCTCTCAATAACTAATTAGGAGTAATGCCTATGAAAAGGCTAATGTTATATACATTAACTTGTTTGT
>DXAQ01000071.1 GCA_019116905.1 Candidatus Mucispirillum faecigallinarum
CATGGTTGTCCTGAAAACCAAATTTAACCATAAGTTCACTTGTCTGCTTATTTAAAAGATTATCTATTTCATCTTCAATAGTTTTATATATATTTTTATATATATTAGGGTTGGTGGATAAATCATCAGCAATATGCGGCATTTCTTTTTCTATTATCTGCTCAATCTTTTCATTACTTATAAATAGATTGATAAAGCCAGCTTTTAAAAAATCCATACCAGAAGCGGAGGAAAGCATATTATCTTTAAAGTTAATGACTTTTTGAGTTAATACAGATTTAACCATATCATTTCTGCCAAGTTTTCTGATATTTGCCATTATAGTTATAGTCAAATACTCTATTAAATCATTTTTTCTTTCCAGCAGTGCTTGTGGAAGTATTTCTTTTAAAGTTTTGTTATTATTAAATATTTCATTAATAGTACTTTCAAGCTGAATATCTACTGCTTTTTCAATATTAAAGCTTTGAATAAGATTAGTAACAGGTTCTTTAAAATCATTAATATTTATTTTTTTTGATAAGAAAATATCAACAGCATAAGATGCAGCATTATTTAATACATTATTAATAGTTTCTCTGTTACTAATAATTTTATCTTCTAAATTAATAAGTCTTATAACAGCATGAATATCTTTTGCAGTTACATTTTGCAGCTTGCCTGCAATAATACTATGTATTTTAGATTTAACATCATTATTTTCAAGGGCATACAAAAAATCATCATGAGCTAAAAGTTTCTGGCCAACAATTTCTGAAATTTTTACAGCCAGTTTAGGTCTTGTTTTTGGCACAATTCCCTGCCAGCCTAATGTATACCATTTAGGCTCATAAGGTCTGAAAAGCATTTTGATAGCTATTTTATTTGTTATATACCCAACTACACCTGCAACAAGTGGTGTAGTAACAAGGTTAATTACTGGCTGCTCTAACAACGGCTCCCTCTCTTAAACCATAATCTGAAACAGTAATAGTATTTAAATTAGTTTTACTTAAAATATCTAAAATTATTAAAATACCTGGTATAATTAAATCTTCTCTGCCTGTGTCCATACCTTTTATATTAAGGCGCTCACTATAAGGAGTAGAAGATATTTGGTTAAGTATTTCTATAACTCTATTTTTGCTTATTTTATACCCATTTACTTTTTTATAATCATATTCAGTCATCTGCATATCTATTGCAGCAAGTGTTGTGGCAGTGCCTGCTGTTGCAATAAAATTTTCTATATTATTTGGAATAGATACGTTTTTGAAAAAGTCATTTATATATGCACTGCATTTTTCTATTACAGATTTATCACTGCGTTTAAAATCAAACATATCTGCCATTTTAACAACGCCTATTTTATGGCTTTCTGTGTGCAGCTTATTATTTTCCTGCATATATATGATTTCTGATGAGCCGCCGCCAACATCTAATATTAAAGGGTGGCTGCCAGTATCAAAGCCGGAGCAGACGCCAAGATATTCAAGCATACCTTCTTCATTACCAGTAACAATTGATATATTAATACCTTCATTTTTGGCAGCATTTATAAAATCAGCACCATTTTTTGCTTCTCTAACTGCACTTGTAGCCACTGTTTTAATATTTTTTACATTGTATTTATCAACAGCCTTTTTAAAGCCAGCAAGCACAGCAATAGATTTATCAAATGGTTCTTTTGCAAGCATACCTGTTTTATCAATATTTGTGGCAAGCCTTGTAGTAGCTTTTTCCTGATAAATTATTTCTTTAATTTTATTATTTTCAACTTCTGCAATAAGCAGCCTGATAGAATTACTGCCTATATCAATGCCTGCTGCAATATTATTTATTTTTTTGGTGCTCATTTACATACCTTCTATGCATATCATAAGTTTCTGAAAATAAATGTTCGCCATCTTTACTTGCTACAAAAAACAGATAATCTGTTTTTGCAGGGTTTGCAACTGCTTCAAGAGCGATTAACGACGGGTTGCATATTGGAGTAGGTGGCAGACCTTTATGTTTATATGAATTATAAATATTTGTTTCATCTCTTAAATCATCTCTGCCTATTTTAATTTCAAAATTACCTCTTAAAAATTTGCCGTAAAGTATAGTAGGGTCAGCCTGTAATATCATATCAATATTAAGCCTGTTATAGTAAACTGATGCAACAATTGGAGCTTCAAATACGTTATATGTTTCTTTTTGTACAATTGATGCAAGAATTAATGCTTCATACTCAGTAAGCCCATGAGATGCTGCTTTTTCTTTAAAATCAGCAGGCAGATATTTTTTAAAATCACTATACATTGTATCTACTACATTGTTTGCTTTAAAGTTTTTAGGAAACTTATATGTGCCTGGAAATAAGAAACCTTCTAAGCTTTCATAATCGCCACCAGTGATTTTTTTAACATATTCTTTATTGAAAACAAGATTTAAAAATTCATCACGTTTTGTAACGCCTGCTTTTTCCAGTGCGTTTGCAATATCAAAAAGATTGAACCCTTCAGGAACTGTAACTTTAACAGTAGACTGAACACCATTCATAATATTATAAATAAATTCACTGTATGTAATATTATCAGCTAAATAATAACCAAATTTCATATTTTGAGGAAGTTTCACAACTTTTCTAAGATATAAATCAAGCCCTGCAGGAACTGTATTTTCTTTAAATATTTCTTTATACAGTTTAGAGTAACTGTGGCCTTTTTCAATAAATAATTCTGCAGATACTTTATTGTTTTCTAAAAATGATTTTGATGAGGAATAAAAATATACTCCAGCAATTATAACAGCAGCTGCTGCCAAAATTACTAATGATACTAATGATATAATAACTTTTTTCTTCATACTGTAACCAACTTTATATTTTTTATTTAAATATTATCAGTAAATCTTCTCTATTTCAAGCAGTTTATAAATTTATATTCATATTTTATATAGTATTTGACAGTTTATGTATATAAAAGTTTACAAATCATATAAAATTTGTTATATTAAAAATATACATATATTTTGGAGGTATTTCTTTTGAGCTGGAGTAAAAAAGCAACAGTTGCATACCATTTTATTGAGGCAGCAAATGATGAATATTTTAAAGAATTAAATTTATCTTTTAATGCTCTTTTAAAAAGTGAAGATAGTTCTGGCACATTTGATTCAGGTCAGTCGCACTTTTATTGGAAAATAAACAGTAAAGTGGATATTGCAGAAACAGATACATTTTTTATTTCGGTAGTTAAAGAAAAAAGTGCATGGCCTGTCTGGTATTCAGAAGAAGATGGTATTGCAGAAATACCACTTCATGATGGAGCATTAGGTGAGCTTTATTATGCGATTATTAATCCAGAATCAAGGTTTATACTTTGTTTAGCAGCTGCAGGCGGTGGGCCTGTTGGAGCATTTAAGAAATTTCTTAATGAGTTTTCAAAAGACGGCAGTGTAAAATTAACCCCATTGTTTGAAGATAAAATAGATATTCTTACTTTATCATGGGATTTTTATAAAAAAATAGCAGTATCAGTAAATTTTCCTTCTTATGAATATCAGTCTGAGTTTATGGCTTCAAAAGAAGGTTCTTTAATGAAGTTAATTGATGAGCTTGGCGGTTTAAAAGCAGATATTACAATTTCTGCTCCAAAACAAAAACAAAATTTAAATGCAAGCCAGATAAAAGAAATTGCAAAAGCACTGCTTGTTAATGATTTTTGCAGCAAACTTGTATTAAAAGGTTCTGATAATGACGGAGAAGAAATACAAGAGTTTGATTTAAAAAATGCACAGGTTAAATATAAAGAAATGATTGAAATTTCAGGAAGTTACATGGTGGAAGATGAAGCTTTGCCAATACTTAAACGTGCTTTTAATGATAGAAGTCATGATTTAATACACTTATCGGAGTAAGGAATGTTATTTAAACGCAAAAAGGAAGAAACAGCAAAACCAAAAAATATTGCTGATATTTTAACATATCAGGCAGCAGAAAGAGGGCATAAAAAATATTTATTTTTTAAAGATATTGTTTATACATATTCTCAGGCAGAGAAATTATGTAATAAAATATCTCGTGTGCTTGCTTTTTCTGGTATTCGTAAAGGGGACCGTGTAGCTGTTATGATGGATAATTCTCCTTATTTTATTTTTTCAGTTTTTGCAATAGCAAAAGCTGGCGGCATAGTTGTGCCTGTGAATACTTTTTTAAAAGATAAAGAAGTCAGCTATATAGTTAATAACTGTGAAGCCTCTGCAATGTTTGCATCTGAAAAATTTAAAGGTATTATTAACAAAGTAAAAGAAGATTGCGCATGCTTAAAAAACGTATTTTCATTTGATGAAAATGCTGAAAGCTGGGGCGCTGAAAATGTTCTTATAAAAGATAAAAATATGAGCGAACTGCCTCTTGATATAGAAATAACTCAAGATGATATTGCTGTAATTATCTACACATCAGGCACAACAGGAGCACCAAAAGGTGCAATGCTTTCCCATGGTAATTTAATTAATATGGTAGAAATGGCAGCAGTATCTTATAAAATGACAGAAAAAGACAGGTTTTTATTATTCCTGCCAATGTTTCATATTTATTCTTTTGAAGTAACTATTATGTTTGCCTCTTATTTAGGCGCATCTATTATTATTTTAGAATCAGTTATGGATTTAAAAACTAAAAAATTTAGAGATATATTAATATTTAAACGACCTACTGTTATGACAGCAGTGCCTTCTGTATATTCTGCACTTGTTAAGGCAAAAATGCCTAAACTTTTTATTAAGTTTATATATCCAGTTAAAATACATTTATGCAGTGGTTCAGGTCTGCCTGTTGATATATATAATAAATTTAAGAAAAAATTTGGGGTGCCTTTAATAGAAGGGTATGGACTATCTGAAGCTTCTCCAGTTGTTGCAGGTAACACTCTTGATAATCCGCGGGCTGGAACTGTTGGCAGGGCATTTTATGGTGTATCTGTTAAGATTGTTGATAAAGATGATATGGAAGTGCCGCGCGGTGAAGTAGGTGAGATTATTGCAAAAGGTCCTAATATTATGCAGGGTTACTGGAAAATGCCAAAAGAAACTGCAGAGTCTTTAAAAAACGGCTGGTTTTTTACTGGCGATTTAGGAACAATGGACGAAGATGGGTTTATAACTATTGTTGATAGAAAAAAAGATTTAATATTAGTAAAAGGAATGAATGTGTATCCTAGAGAAATAGAGGAACATATTCTTAATATAAAAGGGGTGGAGGCTGCAGCAGTTATCAGTATACCTGATGAAGAAGGTGATGAAACTATACTTGCTTACATTAAAAAAGACCCTGATGCTAATGTTACAGAAAAAGATGTTAAAGCTTATTTGAAAAAAAATATTGCTAATTTTAAAATACCTAAACATGTTTATTTTCCAAATGAACTGCCGCTTACTACTATTGGTAAAATTTTAAAAAGAAGATTAAAGGAAATGGTAATAAATGGCGAAATAGAAGGTATAAAATAATATATTAGGAGTTTAAATTGATAAATGCCATGTTTGGTGCAGCAACTGCTTTAAATGCAGCTGCTGTTTCCGCTGTTACAGCTAATAATATTGCTAATGTAAAAACACCAAGTTATAAGTCTAACAGTGCTTTTTTGTCTGAGCTTAGCAGCGGCGGAGTAAAACTTAGCGCAATACGTCCTAATAATAACCAGGGAAGTCTTATTCCTACTGGCGTGCCTTCTGATGTAGCTGTTATTGGTAAAGGTAATGAAGAAGATTTACTTAATACATACAGCTATGCAGCAGGAAGATTTTCTGTTGATGATTTTGGTAATTTTAGAGGTCCTTCTGGTGAGCTTTTATTTACAGGAGCAGGAGGCAATGTTACTCTTGATAATGAAGGTAATTTATACAGCGACGGAAAATTATTAGGTACAATTACTCCAGCAGGAGCAGAAGGGCAGGCAGAAGAACCTACTGGGTTTAGTATATTATCTGGCTATATGGTATCTTCTAATGTAGATATTGCAGAAGAAATGGTTAATAATATGGTAAACCAGAGATTTTTTGAAGCTAATGCTGTTACAATAAGAACAAGTGATGAAATGCTTGGAACAGTTATAAATTTAAAAGCATAATAAAAGAAATAACTTATGAATTTTACAGATACTAATTTAAAATGGATAAGAGAACCATCAAAGTATTCTATTGAAAATGATAAAATCAGCATAGTAACAGAACCGTACACAGATTTATGGCAGAAAACATACTATAAATTTATCAATGATAATGCGCCAGTATTACAGACAGAAACAAGCGATAAGTATTTTTCATTTACTGTAAAAGCTTATTCAAAGGGAAAACACAGGTTTGACCAGTGCGGCATAGCTGTATATTTAGACAGTGAAAACTGGATAAAATCATCTATTGAATATGAAAATACAGAGTATCAGCACTTAGGAAGTGTGGTTACAAATGCAGGATATTCTGACTGGGCAACAACTGAAATATCAGCGGATATAAAAGAAATATGGTATAGATTAAGCAGACGTGAGCATGATTTTAAAATAGAATATTCATTTAATGGAAAAGACTATAAACAAATGCGAATCTGCCATTTAAATAATGCAAATGATAAAATATCTTTTGGCATTTATGCATGCAGCCCGGAAAATTCATCATTTCAGGCAGTTTTTACAAATATGCAGATAACTGAATGTATATGGGCTGCTCATAATGGTCAGCAGCCTGATAACAATTTATTATAATTATATTTTTGCAAGCTCATAAATAACAGTATATTGAAACTTATGTATTTTTTCTATTTTAAACCCATTATCTTGAAAATATTTATCTTTATCTTTTGCTAAAAAAGCAGGGAAAAGCTCATCATCTTCTACTTTTTTGACAAGTTTAAATGCAAAATTAGGAAGAAATTTCTTATTTTCAGGTACTATAAATTCAAAAACAATTAATTTGCCGTTATCTTTTAGTACATTATAAGTATTTTGCAGTGTTTTATATGCTGTTTCATCATCCATTTCATGTAAAATTAATGAAATAACAGCATAATCAAATGTATCTTTTTCAAACTGCATATCAGCTGCGTCCTGCAGCATAAAATTAATATTAGAAAGTTTATGTTTTAAGATTTTTTTCAGACCAACATTAAGCATACCTTGAGAATTATCAATACCTGTAATGTTTACAAGAGATTTTTCTTTTGCAAGTTTTATAACATTTGACCCTGTGCCTGTGCATACATCTAATATTTTAATATTGGAGTTTGGTATAATATTATAAATTGTTTTTCTAGGGTTATTTTTACCAAGCTTAAAAAATATAACATCAATAACATCAAAAACAACAGCAACAGTATTATAAGAAAATTTCATTTTTCACTCAAATAAAATAAAAGCCCTTTTAGTAAAAAATAACTAAAAGGGCAGTTTATAATAATTATTAATAAATTCTATCAGGTAAAGAGTCTATTTTAGCAGATTTAGGGCTTGATGGCTGTGGTTTTCTACCAAAGCATACTCCTAAGTTTTCATGTAATGCAAGCACACCTAAATTAACATGTCTTTGAACAATTGCATCTTTTGTAACCATGTAACGGATTTCTCCATTACCTGTAATATGAGAAACTGTTACACCATGAATATTATCAATTAATAATTGAACTGCTGCAGCACCAACTTCTTTACCGAAGTTTGCATCATAAGCAGAGCTTTCACCGCATCTAACAATATGACCAGGGTTAACATCTCTAACTTCAGGAATTTCAAGTAATCCTTCTACATACATTCCAGATTCTTTCATAAATTTTTTAACATCAGGGTCAGCTTTAAGCATTTCTTCTATTTTATTTTTTACAAATTTACCAGCGCCTGCAAGTTTTACATGTCCAAAAGCATCTTTTGCGCCGCCTTCTGAGAAAAGGTTGCCATTTTCATCTTTTACGCCTTCTGCAACAACTATAGTATATGTACCAGCTCTAACATCACTTGATAAAATTCTTCTCATGTATGTATTTTTTATATGGTCATATACTGCATTAAAATCAACTGGCACTTCAGGTATTAAAATACAGTCTGCATCTGCTGCAATACCACCGCGGAAAGCAGTGTGGCCTGCATATCTGCCAAAAACTTCCATAACCATAATTCTGTTATGAGTTCTGCCTGTAGTTTTTAAATCTTCAAGTATTGTAGCAATTTTATTGATTGTAGAGTCGCCGCCTACTGAATATGTTTGTAAATCTAAGTCCATAGTTTTAGGAGCATGTACAACTGGAATACCGTTTTCATGAAGGTCAACAACAACACTTCCTGTATCATCACCACCAGAAATTACAAGGCCGTCAATATTAAATTTTTTAAGACCATCAACAATTCTCTTATACTTATTATCATCTTTAATTTTAGAAATTTTAACACGTGAATGACCAGCTTCACTGCCTGCTCTGATAGATTTAATATCTTCGCTTCTAGCACCGTTTAAACTAGTCAGGCTTTCAAAATCAATTAAATTATAAAGACCAGCATAACCATTAGGTATTACATAAGCACCTATACCTTTTGATTCTGCCATTTTTGCAGCACCTCTAACTACTGCATTAAGGCCGCCGCAGTCGCCTCCTGCTGTGATAATTCCGATATTACGAATGTTACCCATAAAACCCCCTGATTTCAGTTTTTTATTGATTTATTAACTATAATATGAATATGAAAAAAAGTCTATATTTATCTTAAAAAAATAAAGATTATTTAATATATTTATTTATTTTATCAGTGATAATAATAAAATCTTGTTATTATTAATAATATATGATAGAAAATTAAGTTGATTAAATTTTGAGGTTGTAAAATTGTCTTATAATTTTGATAAATCTTTATATTTTAGTGCACTTAAAACTAAAATATTAGGTAGAGAAATCTTTATTTATGATGAAGTTACATCAACAAATGATATTTTACTTAAAGAAAATTTCCCATACGGTTCAGTAATAACAGCTTCTTCCCAGACAAAAGGCAGAGGCAGAAGTGGCAGAAACTGGGTAGATGATGGTTCTTCCTTAATATTTTCAATAGTTTTAACGGGTTTATCAACAGATATGCTTATGCCTTTTAATATTATTGCAGGCTTTTCTGTTTGTAATGGTATATGTTTATACGCTGATGCAAAATTAAAATGGCCAAATGACTGCATAATAAATGATAAAAAAGCTGGCGGTATGCTTTTAGAGGCATCTTTTACAGGCAATGAGCCATCAAAAATTGTTTTTGGTGCAGGTATAAATGTTTTTAATAAAAGTTTTCCAGAAGATATATCACACAGGGCAACATCTATTTTTTTAAATAGTAAAAATAAGGATATAAAGAAAGAATTAATTTTAGCAGCAACTTTAAATTCAATGGAAGAAATGCTTGATAAATATAAAAATAATCAACTTGAAATAGATAAACTTTGGGCAAATTATTCTGCATATATTAATAAAAAAATTTCTATCCATATAAATGGAGAAAAAAAAGAAATGATAGAAAAAGGTATAAATCCATTAGGTGAACTTATTGTGCAGGATATTATATCTAATAAAATTACGAATATAAATAGTGGAGAAATAGGTTATGATTTTAACGGTTGATATAGGAAACACTAATACAGTTTTTGGTATTTATAATGGTGAAAAATTAGTTTATAAATTTCGCATACAATCTATTCATGATAAAACTACTGATGAATATGCAAGCCTTTTATTAACCTTATTAGAAAGAAATCAGGTTAATGTATCAATGTTAAAAGGTGCAGTTATAGGCAGCGTTGTTCCGCAGCTGCAGTATACTTTTACAAGAATGATAAAAAAATATTTAAATATAGATGCGTTATTAGTAAACAGCGAATTAGAAACTGGTATTACAATGCAGGTAGATAATCCAAAAGAAGTAGGTGCAGACAGAATAGCAAATGCAGTAGCCTGCGTTGCAAAATATGGCAAACCATGTATAGTAATTGATTTTGGCACTGCTACAACGTTTGATATAATAAACAGCGAAGGAGCATATATTGGTGGTATAATATGCCCAGGAATAATGCTTGCATCAAAAATGCTGCGCTCAAATACTGCTCAGCTGCCAGAAGTAAGCATTAAAAAACCAGCATCAGTAATAGGTAAAAATACAGTTCATCATATACAGTCTGGTATATATTTTGGCTATTTAGAAATGATTAATGGGCTTTTAAGGCGTGTCCTTAAAGAAGAATTTTCAAATTATAGTAAAGTTAATGTTATAATAACTGGCGGTTTAGGTAACGATATTTCTCACGATATGGAGTTAAGCACTATTTATGAACCAAATTTAACATTAGACGGGCTTATGCTGTTATATAATAAAAACAGATAAATTATTTATAATAATAAATAAAAAATAAAATATGTAATTTTTTTCAATTAAACTAAAAAAATATGTTGAAAAAATATAGAAAAATAGTAGACTACTTTTGTGAATGGATAAGTAGCAGCTTTGGAGAGTATAATGAGTGAGTTAGGAAATCTTTTAAAATCAACTAGAGAAGAACAGAAAAAAACAATACAAGATGTAGTTGATGAAACAAGGATTAGAGAAAACTTTATTAAAATAATAGAAGAAGGAAGGTTTAAAGATTTACCATCATATCTGCATGCTTACGGGTTTGTTAAAAAATATGCAGAATTTTTAAATTTAGATTATGAAAATGATGTATGGCCGCTTTTTTCTGCAGAATGTCCAAAAGAAGGCGCTGCACATACTCAAGAAATTAGTAAAGAAGAATATACTCCATCTACTACAGAAACAAGCTTTTTAGAAAATGATAAGAAAAACAATAAAAAATCTTTTACTGTTTTACTTGCAATTATCATTTTATTAGCAGTAGGTTATGGCGGATATTATGTTTATTCAAGTGGTATAACTGCTTCTTCAGTAAGTACAAGTTTAAATAATAATAATTCTCCTATGCCTGCAACTGTTGTTGAAACTGAACCAACAGTTACATTTGTTGATGATAATAAAAGTGATAATTCTTCTTACTTTGATTATTATGGCAATTCAATATATGCAGACAATAATACTGCTGATGCATTAATTGATAATAATACAAATGATAACATAACTGAGCCAGCATATATTGACCCATTATTTGCGCAGAATATTCCAACTCCTGTAGTTTTATCACCAGAAAAAGTAAAAGTGCGTTTTTCTGAAAACTGCTGGTTTAAATATTCTACAGATAAGGGCGAAGAAAATGAAGTTAATGCTGTTAAAGGCACAGAGATTGAAATAGAATTTGATAAAACATTTAAAATAGAAATAGGCAATGCTGTTGCAGTTTCTATGGAATATAATGGTCAGGAATATTCTAATTTTGGCAGAAGAAATGTTGTACGCATATTAAATTATGAAGCACTTGACGGTAAATTAGAATTAGTTAGAAGGTAATTATATATAATGTTAAAAACAGCTATTTTTATAAATGATTATTTATTACTTATAGATTTTCTTGCAAAGGTTGAAGATGAGTTTCCTTTGCTGGAGTATAAAATATTTGGAGATAAAGAATTTGCTGCATCATTAGAAGATACAGCAGAAGGGTATGTAGAAACTGATTTATCATTATTAAAAGATGCAGAACTTTTAATAATGCTTGCAAAACCATTAAATGATGATGGTGTTTTTAAAAATTTTGATGGAACTATTATAGATATTACAGGTTATGAATTTTCTAAAGAGGCAGAAGTATTTCAAATATATGAGCCTGTTAGAAAAATTTTAAGAAATATAGCTGTTCCAATAGCTGATGTTTCGGTTGTTCTTTCTCTGCCTGTGTGTATTTATGGTAAACATGGTGTGGAAGATTTAATGCAGCAGACAAGGAGTATTTTTACTTTTGATGAAGCAGAAAATTTAATATTCCATGAAAGGATAGCCTTTAACAAGCATTTTAACCCTGTAACAGCAGGTCTGCCTGTAGGTAAAACTATTGATGATTTTGCTGCAGCAGGTGGTGATATATCTGTTAGAATATCTCCATTATCTACAGTATTTGAAATGGATGTATTTGCAAAAGATATTTTTGGTTTAAAAGATGATGAAGGATATTTTCCTACAGAAAGTTTTTTTACCGCATCAGATGTATCTGAAAGAAGTGATATTACTGTGATACCAAGACGCAATGGATTAACTTTCGTTGGAGATTATGTCCGCGTATTAATAGAAGACATTTTGAAAAAAATGAAAGAGGTAATCTAATAATGAATCCAATTTATTTAGATAACATAGCTGGCACAAAACCAGATGCCAGAGTTGTAGAAGCTGTTATGCCTTATTTAACAGAAAAATATGGTAATCCAGCAGCACATTTTTATCCACTTGGCAGGGAAAGCTATAATGCTATAAATGCAGCAAGAAAACAAGTTGCTGATTTAATTGGTGCAGAAAAACCTGAAAGTGTTATTTTTACATCAAACGGCACAGAATCAAATAACCTTGCAATAAAAGGTATAATGGCTTTAAGTGGAAATAAAAAACATATAGTTATTAGTGAAATAGAGCATTACTCTATTCAAAACCCAGTATTAAAGTTAACTAATTATGGTTATACTTTTACAAAACTTCCAGTTGATAAAAATGGCAGAGTTTCACCTGAAAGTGTTGCAAAAGCTATAAAAGAAGATACAGCACTTGTGGCAATAGCCCATGCAAACTCTGAAATTGGTGTTATTCAGGATATTGAAGCGATAGGCAAAATATGTAAAGAAAAAGGCGTTCATTTCCATGTAGATGCAGTTGCATCATGTGGCTTTATAGATATAGATGTTAATAAAATGAATGCATCAACATTAACTATTGCAGCACAAAACTTTTATGGTATAAGAGGGGCAGCAGCATTATATATTGCTCCTGGCGTAAAAATCTTACCACTTTTTGACGGCGGTTTTCAAGAAAGAGGGTTAAGAAGCGGCAGTGAAAATGTTCCAGCAATTATTGGGCTTGGAAAAGCATGCGAAATTGCTAAAAATGAAATGGCTGATTATTCTGCTAAATTAACTAAATTAAGAGATAAATTAATAAGTGGTTTAACAAGTCAGTATGATTTCCTTCATATTACAGGAGATGAAAAAAACAGACTTCCATACCATGTAAGTTTCTGGGTAGAATATATTGAAGGTGAATCACTTTTAATGTGGTATGCTCAAAAAGGCGTATATTGTGCCAGTGGTTCAGCATGTTCATCTAATATTTTAGCAGATGATGAAGATGATTTACAGGCATCACATGTATTAACAGCAGTTGGAGTACCAACAGATATTTGTGCCGGCTCTATAACTATGAGCCTTTCAAAATATATTGAAGAAGAAGATATTGACTACGTGTTAAAAGTAAGTCCGGAAATTATTGATAAGCTTTGTGCAATGAGCCCGGCATTTGACCCGTCAAAAATAAAAAAATAAATTATATACAGGAGTGTTAAAATGGCAGCAGGACCATATAGTGATACAGTTATGGATCACTTTACAAACCCAAGAAATATGGGAGAAATTGAAGATGCAAATGGTGTAGGCGAAGTAGGCAACCCATCTTGCGGTGATGTTATGAAATTATACCTTAAAGTAAACAATGACGGTGTAATTGAAAATTCAACTTTCAAAACTTTTGGCTGTGGTGCGGCTATTGCATCAAGCTCAATGACTACAGAAATGTTAAAAGGTGCAAAAGTTGAAGATGCATTAAAACTTACTAATCAGGCTATTGTTGATGCCTTAGGTGGTCTTCCACCTGCAAAAATACACTGTTCAGTTATGGCAGAAGAAGCTGTTGAAGCTGCTTTAAAAGACTACTATACTAAACAGGGTAAAGATGCTTCTATTGTAGACAATATGAAAGCAGAATTAAAAAAAGAAGCAGAATAATATAAAAAATAAAAGGAGAAAAACCAAATGGAATTAAAAGAAAAAGTTCAACAAGTATTAGATAAAGTTCGCCCTGGTTTACAAGCAGATGGCGGCGATGTAGAACTTATCAGTATTGAAGACGGTGTAGTTAAAGTTGCACTTAGAGGAGCATGCGGCAGCTGTCCTTTCAGCCTTATGACTTTAAAACAAGGTATTGAAGCTCGTATTAAAGAAGAAGTGCCTGAAATTAAAGAAGTTGTTTCTGCTTAATATGTAAATTAATAAAAATTCTATGGCATATATCTTGTGTAATAGATATATGCCTTTTTTTTATTGAAAATTTAAATAATTTATTATATTAGATTAATATATAAGCATATTATGTGTTGTTATATATGGAGGGGTTATGGGTTTATCCTTATTAAGATTTAAATTTAATACGTTTTTATGGCTGATTGTTACTGGTATGATATTGATGATAGTATCATTTATCATATTTATGACATTGATAAATAATGCATCTAAAAAAAATGAACAGATTACTTTTGAAAGTTTGGATATTATTTCTTATGGTATTAATGTTTCAAGAGCATCAGATTATTTAACAGCGCAGGCAAGACTATATGCAGTTACTGGTAATAAAAAGTATTATGATAATTACTGGTATGAGGTCAATACTACTAAAAGAAGGGATAATGCTGTTATTGCGTTGCAAAAATTAGGGGTTCCGTCAGATTTATTAAATTATGTTGAAAAGGCAAAACAAGATTCTGATGCTTTAATTAAATTAGAAGAAGCATCATTTAAAGCTGTTGAAGAAGGAAACCTGCAAAAAGCCTCTCAAATTATGAGCAGCCAGGAATATGAAAATGGAAAAGATAAAATCGCTTCATCTCTTAATGAGTTTGAAACTAAAATTAAAAATTTTGCAATAGAAGAATCAGCAAAATCTACATCAGGTATAACTTTTCTTATTGTTTTATCTATTATAATTATTTCTATTGTAGCATTAATATTTTTAGTATTCTTATTTGTGTTTATAAAAAATATTCAAAGAGCATTAAATACTATTGATACTTTATTTTTAAAAATTGCAGATGGCAATATGACTGTAAAAGCTCCTGTTTTGATAGGTAATTCAGAAGTATGTCATACATTTAAAAATATTAATTTATCACTTGACAGTATTAAAGATATTTTAAGAAATGTATCAGATGCTACAGAAGAAGTGGCATCAAGTAATAATCAGTTAGCATCAACTATGGAAGAACTCTCTGCAACTTTTTCTGAGCAGTCTCATCAGGTAAATGATACGGCAGTAAGTCTTGATTCAATGACAGAAACAGTAAAAGATGCTGTAACTTCTCTTAATAATAATCAAGAAATTATTGATAATACAGTAAAATCTGCTAATGAAGGTAAAAAACAGCTTAATGACTTAAAAGAAAGTATGGAAAAAATACATACTGATGCAGATTCATTATCTGATACAATTACTAATTTAGCAAATTCATCAAGTGAAATAGGCAATATTGTTACTGTTATTAATGATATTGCAGACCAGACAAACCTTCTTGCATTAAATGCAGCTATTGAAGCAGCACGAGCAGGGGAGGCTGGCCGTGGATTTGCCGTTGTTGCTGATGAAGTTAGAAAACTTGCTGAAAGAACTCAAAAAGCAACAAGTGAAGTAACAAATATAGTTTCAACATTACAAAATGAAGCAATAACAGCATCTTCTGCAATGAGTAAAGAGGCTGAAAAAGTAAAAGAAGGCGTTCAAAATATTGAGCAGACTGAAAATATATTTAATAAAATATTTACTGGTATTGACAGCATAAAATCAGTTATGAATAATATTAAAGACGGTATGGATGAGGAGTATTCAACAGTTCAAACTGTGCATGAAACATCTACTTCTATTGCAACAGGTATTGAAGAATCAAGCAATGCAGTAAATGAAGTTACAAGAACTATAGAACATCTGCAAGCAAGGGTAGAAAACTTAAAAATGATGATGTCAAAATTTAAAGTAAGTTGATATTTGATTATTTTAAAAATTTTTATTATATAACTACTATTATAAAAATTTATGTAAATCATTTTATAAAACAATCACAACTACAATAGATTATGTAGTTGTGATTTTTTTATATTTTAAATTAAGCTTGAAATACTAATTTCCCATTTTTAAAAGTATAATATGCTCTGCCTTTTAATGTTTTATTTAAAAATGGTGTGTTGCATGATTTAGACTTATTTATTTCTCTTGTATAAACATATTCACTATCTGCATCAATAACAACAATATCTGCCTGTTTTCCTTTTGCAATCATACCTAAGTTATCTTTTTTTAATATTTTAGAAGGGTTGTATGACATTAATCTAGCAAAATCAGTCCATGAAAGCCTGCCTTCATCTATACGTTTTATTGTTAATGGAACAGCTGTTTGATAGCCGATAATACCAACAGGAGCAAGACCAAATTCTACGAATTTTTCATCGTCTTGATGTGGTGCGTGGTCAGTTGATATGCAGTCTAATGTGCCGTCTTTAAAGCCTTCTAAAATTGCTTCTATATCTTCTTCTTCTCTTAATGGTGGGCTCATTTTATAGTTTGTATCATAAGTTAAGCAGTTTTCATCTGTTAATGTAAAATGATGTGGTGTAGCTTCTGCTGTAACGTTAATACCTTCATTTTTACCCCAGCGGATAATATCTACAGCTTCTTTTGAGCTTACATGGCTTATATGAACTCTTGATTTTGTAAGGCGGGCAAGCATAATATCGCGTGCTATTATTACAGATTCTGATTCTGAAGGAATACCATTAAGACCATTTATGGCAGATATTCTGCCTTCATTCATATATCCATTGCCTTGAAGGTTAGTATCAATTGCATGCACAGATATAAAAGAATCAAAATATCTTACATATTCTAATGCTCTGCGCATAACTTCTGCATTCATAATAGTGTATCCGTCATCAGAAAAGCCACATACGCCGTTTTCTATTAAGTCGCCCATTTCTGTAAGTTCTTCACCTTTTAAACCTTTTGTAACTGCTCCATAAGGCAGCGCATCAAAAAGCCCGTCTTTTTTAGATTTATTAATAATGAACGCAGCAACTGGTGCATTATCAATAACAGGTTTAGTATTTGCCATACAGCATGCAGTAGTTATGCCGCCAGCAACTGCTGCTTCTCCAGCACTTGTAATATCTTCCTTATATTCAAACCCTGGTTCTCTCATGTGTGAGTGCATATCAATAAGACCTGGAAGAACGTATTTGCCAGAACAGTCATAAACTTTATCTGCTTTTATATCTTCATTAGTAATATCTTCAATAATATTATCATTAATTAAAATATTACCTTCACTAATTTTATCGTAATTAACTATTTTGCAGTTTTTAAGTAATGTTTTCATATTATTTTCACCATTTATTATTTTGACACAGCAAGGAAACTTAATACTGCCATTCTAACAGCAACACCATTTTCCACCTGGTCTAATATTGCAGAATTTTTACTGTCTGCTACAACTGATGAAAGTTCAACACCTCTATTTATTGGGCCTGGGTGCATAACCATTACATCACTTTTAGCTTTCTTCATAACAGCAGGAGTAAGTCCAAACAGTTTTGAATATTCTCGTTCTGACGGAATAAGAAGTTTTGCCATTCTTTCTCTTTGTATTCTAAGCATAATAATTACATCAGCATTTTTAACTGCTTCTTCCATATTTTTAGCAATATTAACACCGAAAGCTTCAACCCCAACTGGAAGCATAGTAGGTGGAGCAAATAATGTAATATTCATACCATAAGTTTTCATAGCCCAAATATCACTTCTTGCAACTCGTGAATGAGCAATATCACCAATAATTGTAACATTAAGACCTTCAAGTCTGCCTTTTTGCAGTTTTATAGTTAAAAGGTCAAGCATACATTGAGTAGGGTGCTCATTAAGTCCATCACCAGCATTTACAATGTGGGCGTCTACATTATCAGCTACAAATTTTACAGAGCCTGAAAAACTGTGCCTGATTACTACAATATCAGATGCCATCGCCTCTATATTTTTAACAGTATCCATTAATGTTTCGCCTTTTTGTGTGCTTGATGTTGAGGAGCTGATATTTATAACATCTGCACCTAATCTTTTACCAGCTATTTCAAAAGAAGTTCTTGTTCTAGTGGACGCTTCAAAAAATAAATTTACAATAGTGCGTCCTTTTAATACAGGAACTTTTTTTACTTCTCTTTGGTTGATTTCCCTAAAACTCATTGCCTGATTTAAGATATAATCTATCTGCTCTCTTGTTAAATCTTGAGTAGATATAAAATCTTTTTTATCATAAGTCATATTAAGCCTCTCTATCGCTTATAGTAACGCAGTCATCATCAACGTTATCTATCTCTTTTACTTTTACATGTATTACTTCGCTTTTTCTAGTAGGAATATGTTTGCCTGTAAAATCTGCATGGATAGGCAGTTCTTTATGGCCTCTGTCTACAATTACAGCAAGCATAATTTTAGCTGGTCTGCCATAATCAAGTAAAGCGTCAATAGCGGAGCGGATTGTTCTACCTGTAAAAAGTACATCATCAACAAGTATAATAGTTTTACCATTAACATCAAACCCTATATGTGATGATTTTACTTCCGGCATATTTGCAATTTCAGATAAGTCATCTCTATATAAAGTGATATCTAAAACACCAGATTTTAATGGTTTTTTATTATGGTTTTTAAAACATTCTATAATACGGTTAGCAATATATTCACCGCGTCTTCTAATACCTACAATATAAGTATTATCATAATCTTTTACTTTTTCAATTATTTGAAATGTAATACGTTCAATAACAGCGTGCATTTCAGCACTGTCTATTAAGATTTTTTCTTTCTCCATAAATAACCTCCGCTAAAAATATGCTTGTGTAAATAGTAAAAGTTATATAGTAATAAGTCAATAATTTTATAACAAATATTAATAATATATTCATTTATATAATATTTAAGTTGATTATTGTAATGAAATTTTATAATATGCAAAATGAACAATTTTTCTGTAAGACATTTTGTGATTAAATTAATAATAGTTATTATAGTGCCGTTTTTATTCAGCGGCTGTGCATGGATTGCTGGTGTTGCTCTGGCAGGGGCAGTATCAACAGTAGTTTTTACTGCCGGCTCAGTATCAGATATTGATAAAACAGAAAAAGCACTGGCAGTTGAAAAATTAATCTATGCTTTTGAATCAAATAAGGGTACTATTAATGATTTAAGTTTTGTAGATGGTTATGTTGAAGGCACTGTTGATAATTATACTGTAACAGCTCATATTTATACGCGCAGAGATGGTGTTCTTGATATAAATGTGAGAGCTACAAAATATTTAATTTCTAATGCAGATGTGGCACAAAAAGTAATTGATAAATATAGGAATTATGTAAGATGATACGTGAAGCTAAAATTAATGATGCACCAGTCATTCAGCAGATAGTAAATCAGTATGCAAAACAAGGGCAGATGCTGCAAATAAGTAGAAATGAAATATATGAAAAAATATATGAATTTATTATATGGGAAGATGATGAAGCCGTAAAAGGAGTATGTGCATTACACCCTACATGGAGCGATACAGCAGAAATACGCTCACTTGCTGTAGTTGAAAAGTATAAAAGGCAGAAAATAGGGCAGGCAATGGTAGAATATTCTTTAAAAAGAGCAAAAGAAATGGGTTTTACAAAAGTTTTTGCACTTACATACAGGCAGGATTTTTTTGAAAGCTGTGGTTTTAAAGTTACTGACTTAGACAGCCTGCCAAAAAAAATATGGACAGACTGTTTAAAATGTCCAAAATATCCTGAATGTGATGAAACTGCAGTAATTATTGAAATATAAAATAAAATATTATAAAGGTCAATATGTTAGAAGATATACTTCAAGAAATAGATGAATTAAATAATAAAGTTAAAAGTTTTGCGCCGGCAGTTAAAGAAGACGTATTACAGAAAAAAGTTGATGAAATAGAAAATATGTCTATAACTGATAAAGATTTTTGGTCAAAAAAAGAATCAAAGCATCTTTTAAAAGAGCAGGCAGCAATTAAAAAATTTTTAGAAGCTTACCATAATCTTTTGCAGATTAAAGAAGACTGCGATGTGCTTGTAGAGCTTCATAAGGAAGGAGAAGAAAGTGTTGAACAAGATATAATAGATACTTTTTCTCATTATAAAAAACAGACAACAGATTTTGAATTAAAACTTATATTAAGCGACCAGCATGATATAAATAATGCTATTGTAACAATCCATTCAGGAGCAGGCGGCACAGAGGCAGATGACTGGGCATCTATGCTTTTTAGAATGTATGCACGCTGGGCAGAAAAAAATAACTTTAAACTTGAAATTTTAGACCAGCTTGATGGAGATGAAGCAGGTATAAAATCTATAACATTTAACATTATTGGCGAGTATGGGTTTGGATATTTAAAAGGAGAAAGCGGCGTTCACAGGCTTGTAAGGATTTCTCCATTTGATTCACAAAACAGGCGCCATACTTCATTTGCATCAGTTTTTGTACTGCCTGAGATTGATGATGATTTAGAAATAGAAATAAATGAGGCAGATTTAAGGATTGATACATACAGGGCAGGCGGTGCAGGCGGTCAGCATATTAATACAACAGATTCTGCAGTTAGAATAACACATATTCCAACCGGTATTGTTGTTGCATGCCAAAATGAAAGAAGTCAGCATAAAAATAAGGCGTCTGCTATGAAGATTTTAAAAGCAAAGCTTTATGAATATGAAATGGAAAAACGCAGCGAAGCAAAAGAAAAGCTGGAAGACAGCAAAACAGATATTGGCTGGGGCAACCAAATCAGGTCTTACGTTATGCATCCATATAAAATGGTGAAAGATTTACGTACAAGATATGAAACAGGCAATGTTGATGCTGTTATGGACGGTGAGTTAGAGCCATTTATACGCCAGTATTTACTTTTTGCAGCAGGAATAGAAAATGAAAATAAATAGTTTAGATAATATGAATATTATTCCACGGCCTACTTATGCAGTAATAGATATGGAAAGGTTTGGCAATAATATTGATATAGCAAGAAATCTTTCAAAATCAGATATTATTGCAGTAGTTAAAGCAGATGCTTACGGTCATGGTGCAAAGGTTTTAGCAAAGTATGCTTATGAAGAAAAAAATATTAAAAATTTTGCAGTTGCTACCATGATTGAGGGGATAGAACTGCGTAAAGTTTTATCTTCAAAAGATACAAATATTGTAGTGCTTGGATACGTAAGTGATTCTTTTGTAAAAGAAGCTTTACAGTCATCTCTTACGCTTCCAGTTTTTGATTATAGATATGCAGATATTATTTCAAGAGCTGCCAAAGAGTTAGGAATAGAAGCTCATGTAGCGCTGGAAATTGATACAGGTATGAGCAGGCTTGGTTTTTCATACGAATTAAAACTTTCAGATTTACTTAATAAGTATAAAAATCTTCATGTTGATTTTGCTATAAGTCATTTAGCCACATCAGACTGCGATAACAGTTATGCTCATATTCAAACAGAAAGATTTGATAAATTTTTAGAAATTAATAAAGATTATACTTTTGCTACAAGTTTTTTAAATTCATCAGGTATAGCAAATTTTGAAAACAGGTGGACTTATACACGTCCTGGTTTATTTTTATATGGATATGAATCAACAAATGTGCTAAAAGATTTACAACCAGTGATGAGTTTATGGAGTGAGATTGCACACGTTAAATTATTAAAAAAAGGCGAATCTGTTGGCTATGGCAGAACATTTTTTGCTCCAAAAGATATGCTTATTGGTGTTATTCCTATTGGGTATGCTGATGGTTACAGGCGTTCTTTTTCAAATAGAGGTTATGTTCTTGCTGGTGATAAAAAATGCAGTGTTATTGGTAATGTTTGTATGGATATGACTATGATAGATGTTACTGAAATTGGCGAAAACTGTATTGGTCAGAAAGTGCAGATTATGGGCGATAACATTACTGCTGCTACATTAGGCCAGTGGGCTGATACTATAGATTATGAAATATTATGTGGTATATCAGACAGAGTGCCGCGAGTATATAAATATAAAGAAGGACATTTTGAGATTTTTTGAATTTATAGGAAAATTTGTATTAGATATTATCCACATGGCTGGAAAAATGTCTATACTTTTTTATGAAACTACAAAAGGAATTTTTAAACCACCATTTAGGTTTGGTCTATTTATTAAACAGATAGAGTTTATTGGCTATAAATCTATTCCCATAATAATATTAACAGGCATTTTTACAGGTATGGTGTTTAGTTTGCAGTCGTATAAAGGGCTTAATAATTTTGGTGCGGGAGAAATGACAAGTGGTCTTATTGCTATGGCTATGATATTAGAATTAGGTCCTGTATTAACTGGTATTATGGTTGCAGCACGTGCTGGTTCTGCAATGACTGCAGAGCTTGGCACAATGAAAGTAACAGAGCAGATTGATGCTCTTGACGCTATGGCTGTTGACCCTGTGCATTATTTGGCAGTGCCTAGAATGCTTGCTGGTATGTTTTCTATGCCATTATTAAATGCTATATGCATAATTTTTGGTATTATTGGTGGATATATAGTTATTGTAAATATGATGGGTATAAGCAGCAGTATTTATTTTGAAAATATGGTTTTATATACTAATATTCATGATATAATTGATAGTCTTATTAAATCATTTGTTTTTGGTATAATAGTTGTAATAGTAAGCTGTTATAACGGATTTAATGCATCAACAGGAGCAGAAGGGGTTGGAAAAGCAACAAATGTTTCTGTTGTGGAATCAAGTGTTTTAGTATGTATGTTTGATTATATTTTAACATCGGTATTAATACTATGATTAAAGTTGAAAATTTATATAAATCATTTGGCACAACAAAAGTGCATAATGGTATTAATTTAGAAATAAAAAGAGGCGCAATAACATATATAATTGGTCCATCAGGTACCGGGAAAAGTGTACTTTTAAAACAGTTAATGGGGCTTGTTAAACCAGACAGTGGACATATTTATGTTGATGGGTTTGATATTACAAAGGCAAATAAAAAACAGCTTTTAAAAGTTCGTTATAAGTTCGGTATGCTTTTTCAAAATGCTGCACTTTTTGATTCTATGACAATATTTGATAATGTAGCTTTTCCATTAAGAGAGCATAGAAAACTTTCTAATGATGAACTGCATGAAATTGTTACTGAAAAACTTAGGCTTGTAGGTTTAAAAGATGTAAATCATAAATATCCATCTGAGCTTTCAGGTGGTATGCGGAAAAGGGTTGGGCTTGCACGTGCCATTGCTCTTTCTCCAGATATTATGATGTATGATGAACCTACAACAGGGCTTGACCCGATTATGACAGATATTGTAGATGATTTAATTTATACTACTCAAAAAGAGCTGCATATTACATCTGTTGTTATATCTCATGATATATCAAGCGTTTTAAAAAATGCAGATTATATCGGTATGCTTTATAATGGCAGAATTATACAATATGGAACTCCTGAATATTTTAAAACTACTGATAATCCTTATGTCAGGCAGTTTTTTTCAGGTTCAAAAGATGGACCTATAAAAGTTTATTAATTTATAAATAGGATGAGAAACTTAGATGAATGTAGAAACAAAAGTCGGTATTTTTGTAATAATTGGTTTTTTTATGGTTGCTGTAACAGCCGCAGTGTTTGGTAATCTTGAATTAAACTCAAAAGAAGGAAAAACAGTTTATTTCAGATTAAATGATGCAACAGGCATACGCAACGGAACACCTATTATGTATAAGGGTTTAAAAGTAGGTGAAGTGAAAGATGTAATGATGAAAGATAATCAGATTATTACAAGAGTAAATGTGTATCATGAATTTGATATTCCTGATAATGTACGTTTTAATGTAAAACAGTCTGGTTTTGTTGGGCAAAAGTTTGTTGAATTTGAGATAGACCCGGCAGTAAAATCACAGGCAACATTAAAAGATAATTATGAATATGACGGCAGGCAGTCAAATGCTAATATGGATGCTGTAATGGCAAAATTAAATGATGTTGCAGCAGAAATGACTGTACTATTAAAAACATTTAATGAAGTTGTTACAACTGACCAGTCAAAAAATGCTTTGCAGGATAGTATTGCTAATTTAAAAGATATTACTGACAGCGTAAAAAATATTGTTGCTTCTAATGATAAAAATATTCAGGAAGTTATAGAAAATGCAAAAAATATGACTGCTATGATAGACAGACTTCTTGCAAAAAATGAGCAAAATTTAAATACTTCCATTAATAATATTACTGAAATAAGCCAGACTTTAAAAGCATTTACTTCATCAGTTGATAAACTGCTTGCTAATAATAAAGATAATATAGATGGCAGTTTGAAAAACTTAAAAGATATTACAGATAAAGTTAATTCTACTATGGATGATATAGAAAAAATTACTAATGATATTAATAATGGCAACGGCACTCTTGGTATGCTTATAAATGATAACCAGACAAAAAATGAAGTAAAAAAAGTAGTAAGCGGCGTTTCATCTTTTTTTGGGTACAGTAATAGCGAAGAAAATGAAGACAGAATGAGTTTATATGCAACAATAGGGGCAGATTATCTTTTTGATGCAAAATCTGTTAATACTGGCAGAGGGTATGCTCAAGCCTCCTTTTATACTGACCCTAGAAATTTTTATTTAATAGGAGTATCAAATATACCCGTTATTAATCCAAACAGCCCTGAATATGATATTTATGGTAATAAAATTAAAAATTCAGAGCTTGCATTTTCTTTACAATACAGCCATATATTTTATAATGTTTTTGGGTTAAGATTTGGTATATTTGATAATACCTTAGGACTTGCAACTGATTTTTATCCATTAAAAAATAAAGATTTAGCAATATCTTTGGAAGCATATGATTTTAATACTTATTCTAATGGTTTAGATTTATATACAAGAGCATATATAAGGTGGCATTTTTATAAAGGTATGTTTATTCAGGCTGGTGTAGAAGATGTAATAGGCTACACTAATAGAATGTATATGGTTGGTGCTGGTGTTAGATTTAAACCGTCAGAACTTGGAAAACTTGCTAATAATATGGAAAAAAATAATAAATCAGAAAAAAGGGTAGATATTAAGGAAGAAAATAAACAAGAACCTGTTTATAAAGAATATAAGGAAACAAAAAAAGATAAGCAGAATAAAAACAGCAGCCAAAACACTAAACAAAATAACAATGAAGTAATAAATATTGAAAATAAACCTGCTGAAAAGAAAGAAAATAAAATAGAAAAAAAACAAGATAAAAAGAAAATAGATGAAAGTGATGAATTTTTTGACAGCTTAGTTTATTAATATGGTGATAATTTTATGGATAAATTAAAATTAGCAATATCTACATGCCCGAACGATACTTTTATATTTGGAGCTTTAATTCGTAAAGACATTAATGTTCCTTTTGATTTTGATTTAACAATGGAAGATATACAGCTTTGCAATAATATGGCACAGGAAGAAAAGCAGGATATAGTAAAAGTTTCGTTTGGAGTATTTCCTCTTATTAAAGATAACTATAAAATATTAAAATGTGGTGGTGCATTAGGTTTTGGCTGCGGACCACTTATATTATCAAAAAAATATAAAAGTATAGATGAATTAAAACATAAAAAAATAGCAGTTCCAGGAGAAAATACTACTGCTTTTATGGTGTTAAAAAGATTTTATCCAGAATGTGCTGAAAATGTAACAGTTATGCGCTTTGATAAAATTATGCCTGCTGTAAGTTCTGGAGAGGTAGATGGTGGACTTGTAATTCATGAGGGTAGGTTTACGTATAACCAGTATGGACTTATAAAAGTTACTGATTTAGGCGTTGAATGGGAAAAGAAATATAATCTTCCTATACCTCTTGGTTTTATTGCATTACATAAAAAATATATTCATTTAGCGGATGTTATAAATGGCACTATAAGAAAAAGTATTGATTATGCATATAATAACAAAGATAAAGCATTATTATTTTGTAAAAAATATGCTCAGGATATGGATAATAATGTTATGGATTCCCATATTAATTTATATGTAAATGAATATTCTAAAGATTTATCACCAGCAATAGATGCTTTTGCCACTTTAATAGGTGCAGACAGCAGTGTATTTGCGTAAACTATCTGGTAATAAAGATGAATGATATATTAATAATAGCAAATCCTGCCAGTGGAAAATATAAAATAATTAAACCGCTGCTTCATAAAATAATAGATATATTGAAACAAAAAGCTGATAAAGTAGAGCTGACTTTAACAAAATACAGAGGGCACGGCACTATTCTTGCTCAGGCAAGTGATTCTAATATTATCATTGCAGCAGGTGGCGATGGCTTAATTAATGAAGTTGCCAAAGGTGTTGTAAATACTGATAAATTGTTTTATGCACTGCCACTTGGAACTAAAAATGTGTTTTGCAAAGAATATGGTATATCTTCAAACCCATTACATGCAGCCAAATTGTTAGATATTAATCATATAAAACAAATACCTGTTGGGTTCATTGAAAATAAAATTTTTTTATTAATGGCTGGTTTTGGTTTTGATGCTCATGTTGTAAAAAAAGTAGAAGATAAAGGGGTAAGGTTTAGACTACTAAAAACATTAACACATGTTATTAGGGGTGTACCTGCATTTTTCTTTGATAAATATCCAAGAATGTATGCATACATCAATGGTAAAAGATATGGTTTTTATCATGGAGTGTTTGCTGTATCAGCCTCTTATGCAGGCACATATAAATTAGGAAATATTCAGGAAGGGAAGATTAATGCATTTCTTGTAGAAAATAATGGACGCCTTGCACTTTTTAAAGCATTTGCACCATTATTTTTCTGGTTTGGGTTTAAAGGTACACATATATCTGCAGAAAATATTAAAATTAATGGGGCTGCTTTTTGCCAGCTTGATGGTGAATATGTGGAACTGCAAAATCAATCTACTTATATTTTTATTAAAGAAAAAGCAATCAATTTAATTTCTCCTGAAAAAAAGTTATAAATCTTTATATTATACTATTGAAATATTTAAAAATATATTATAGAGTAAATTATTAATTAATAAAAAAGAGGATTATATGGCAGAGTTAAGACAGTTCGTAGGTTTTATGCTTGCACAAGAGCACTATGGTATAGACATAATGGCTGTTGAAGAAATTATTCGTATGGTAGATATTACACCAGTTCCACGCGCTCCTGTTTTTGTTGAAGGGATTATTAATATGCGTGGCAGAGTTATCCCAATAGTAGATTTACGCAAAAAATTAAATGTAAGAGTTAGTGAAAATAATGAATCTACTCGTATAGTTGTTGTATGTATTCAAAACAGAAGAATTGGTCTGATAGTTGATAAAGTGGAAGAAGTTATTAGAATAGAAGTAGATGCTATTGATAAAGCACCTGGTACTTCTCCTACTATTGATAACTATGTAAGCGGTGTAGCTAGAACATCTAAATGTATGGTAATTATTCTTGATATCTTTAAAGTATTCTCTATTCAAGAACAAATGGCTTTAGATAGTTTAGCATAAAATTATTGTTTGTTTGGTTAGTTTTTTGAGTAGTAAAGATAATAAGTTGCCTGATAATAAAAAAAATCAGGCAGCTGTTTCTTTTATAAATAGTTCTATTTCAAAATTATCAGGTATTGGTGAAAAATCACTGCCTTTATTTAATCGTTTAAAAATTAATACAGTTAAAGATGTAATATTTTCATTTCCATACAGGTATGAAGTAATTATGCCTGGAAATAGTGATGAAAAATCTGTGCTTACAGGTACTTATGAAGGAAGTGGAATAGTTAGAACTCATAAAGGCAAATCTATATTTAAAGCTGTATTTAAATCATCGAACGGGTTTTTCTCATGTTTATGGGTAAATTTTAATGCTAACTATCCAGCATCGCTTTTACATACTGGTGCTGTTTATTATATGTATGGTCCTGTTACAAAATTTGAAGGAATACCTGCTATTTTTCATCCTGAAATAATAAATAAAGATGATATAGGACATGTGCGTTCTGTATATACAATACCTGTATCATTCAGCATTGTAAAATATAGAAAAGCAGTAAAAGAGGCTTTTGATTATGGTTTAAAAGAAATAAATGAAACACTGCCAGTATATATTTTAGATAAATATAATTTCCCTGATATTAAAGATGCTGTAAAAACTCTGCATTATCCTGAAACAAAAGCAAATGTGGAAAGTATTATAAATAGAACTCACCCGGCATATAAACGTTTTATATATGATGAACTTTTTTATTTACAGCTTGTAATGCAGCTAAAAAGAAAAACTTACACTAAAGGAATAGGCATAAAATTTAATATAGATAAAGAATATCTTGAAGAAATAAATAAATTTATGCCTTTTAAACTGACTAAGGCACAGAAAAAAGTGCTGCTTGATATTTTTAATGATATGGTTAAAAATAGGCAGATGAATAGACTTGTGCAGGGTGATGTAGGCAGCGGTAAAACAATTATTGCTTTTATTTCTGCTGCTGTTGCCGTTCATAATGGATATCAGGTTGTAATACTTGCACCAACAGAAGTGCTTGCTGAGCAGCATTATAATAATGCAAAAAAGTTTTTTGATAATCTAAATATTAATACATACCTTTTAACAGGTTCAGTAACAAAGAAAAATAAAGATATTATAAAAAATATGCTTTCATCAGGTGATATAAATGTTATTATAGGCACCCATGCATTAATAGAAGAAGATGTAGAATTTAAAAATCTTGGCTTTATTATTGCAGATGAGCAGCATCGTTTTGGAGTTCATCAGCGTAAAATATTAATAGATAAAGGGTATCATCCAGATATTTTATTAATGACAGCAACTCCAATTCCTAGAACTCTTGCAATGACTTTATATGGTGATTTAGATGTAAGTATAATAGATGAAATGCCTCCAGGCAGGATTCCTTGTATTACAAAAGCATATAAAGCATCTCAATTAACAAAAGCTTTTGAATTTGTTGAAGAAATATTAAATGATAATAAAAAAGCATATTTTGTTTATCCATTAATAGATGAAAGTGATAAGCTTGAATTAAAAGCAGCGACACAAAGTTATGAAGAAGTAAAAAAATATTTTCATAATAAAAAAGCAGGTCTTCTACACGGTAAAATGAAAGCAGATGAAAAACGTCAGCTTTTACATGATTTTAAATATGGAGATATAGATATTTTAGTATCTACCACAGTAATAGAAGTAGGTGTAGATGTGCCGGAAGCTACTGTAATGCTAATAGAAAATGCAGAACGTTTTGGGCTTTCTCAGCTGCACCAGCTTCGCGGCAGAGTAGGAAGAAATGATATGCAGTCATACTGTTTGTTGATTGCTTCTGATAAAATAGGCGAAAATGGAGAAAAACGTATAAAAGCTATGCTTGAATATAAAGACGGGTTTAAATTAGCAGAAGCAGATTTAGAGCTTAGAGGGCAGGGCGATTTTTTTGGCACAAAACAATCAGGCATGCCTGACTTACATTTTGCAGATATTATAAAAGATATAAAAATCATACAGCAGGCAAAAAATGATGCTGCAGATATTTTAGAAGATGATAATGATTTATCAAGTGAAAAAAATCAAGTTTTATATAACAGATTAAAAGAAATGTATAAAGATTCAACTTCTTATTTTGGAATAGGATAATTTTTATAGAAATATATTTAAATTTATAGTATTATACACAAAAATGATTTAAAAGGTTAGATATGAAAGCAACAGTCATTAAAAATACTCTATTAAGTGATAAATTTGGTTATTTAGAGCTTAAATGCCCAGAAATTGCAAAAGAAAAAAATGCTGGTCGTTTTTTTATGATTTTACCACACAGTGATAATGTTTATATTACAGATACACTGCTTAAAAGACCTTTTGCAATTTGCGATATTACATCACAAGATACTTTTACATGTCTTTATATGGTTGCAGGCAGAGGCACAAAAATATTATCTGAAGCGCTTCCTGGTAACCATTTTTTAGTTACAGGGCCTGTTGGTAACTTTTTTAAATTTGAAAAAGATAAAAAAGCTGCCTTAATTGCCGGCGGTATAGGTCTTGCACCAATGATTAATGCTGCAAGATATTTAAAAAATATAGGTTCAAAAGTTACTCTTTATTATGGCGGAAGAAGTAAAAATGATATTTTAATGTATGATTTTCTTAAAAATATATGCGATGAACTTATTATTACAACAGATGATGGCTCAATGGGTATAAAAGGTAATGTTACAGTGCCTTTGAAAGATAAAATATCAGAATATGATAAAATATATGCATGCGGACCAAACAGAATGTTACAGGCAGTAACAGCACTTTGCAGTGAAAATAATGTGCCGATAGATGTATCACTTGATGAGCAAATGGGGTGTGGCGTTGGTGCATGTCTTGGCTGTATGATTAATGTAATAGAAAATGGGCAAAAAGTAATGAAACGATGCTGCGTTGAAGGACCTATTTTTGACGGCACTACTATTGACTGGGATTCTCTTATAAGGTGATAATATGGATAGATTAAAAACAAAAATTTGCGGTATAGATTTTAAAAACCCAATTATTGCAGCAAGTGGAACTTTTGGTTACGGTTTAGAGTTTAAACGCTTTACAGATATAGAAAAAATCGGTGGTATTTCTGTTAAGGGAATCTCTCTGCATGAAACATTTGGCAACCCAATGCCAAGGCTTGTGGAAACATATTCAGGTATGCTTAATGCAATAGGACTGCAAAATGTTGGAGTAGAAAAATTTA
>DXAQ01000072.1 GCA_019116905.1 Candidatus Mucispirillum faecigallinarum
ATAAATGAGATAAATACATTAACAGGTAAGGAAAGGGAAAATGCAATAAGACGTATGCACCACCATTTTCTTGATATGTATGTTAATTTTATTCCCGGCTCTGTTAATTTAATTAGAATATACGATAAATCTGGTCAGTTAATAGGCAGATATGTTGACGGCGAGCTGGACCCTTCATCTTTTAACAGCAGTTTTCATATTATCCACCCTGTTAAAGAAAGCAGACTTTTTACAATAGATTCTAAAGATATTGCTGTTATTATACCACATAAACTGCAGTATAATAATGAAATATATGGTTATATTGAGTTTGGTATGACTGCCGATTCTTTTTTAAACCATATAGAAACTCTTTATTCAAGTTCATATATTTTCTTAATTAAAAATACGTATATTGATAAGGGCGGTTTAGAAGATATTAAGGGGCAGGATATAAGCCGTTATAAAGTAATGACTGGGGCTCATTATTATATACCAGATGTAATACTTAAAGCTATTATTAATAATATAGATTATATTGTATCTTCAAGAAAAGATGTTAAAAATTTTATAAAAGATATATATATTGACGGCACAAGATACTGGGGCGTATTTATCAGTATATATGATATTGATAATAATGAGCTTGGCTATGTGGCAGAGATTATGCCTAATAACTATATATATCAGCTTAAAAATGTGGCCTTTTTCTTATGGCTTTTAATAACTGTAGCACTTTGGCTTTTTGCCTTTATTGTTATAGTTATGGAAAGGAATAAACATTCTATTTTACAGCTGAACAGGGTTTTAGAAGGTTATAAATTAGCAGTTGATAATTCATCACAGATTATAGAATTTAGCAGTGATTTAGTGATAACTAATGTTAACCAAAAGTTTTTAGATTTAATGGGTGGTCAGATTGATGAATATATCGGTGAAACGTTAGTTCATTTTGCAAAAAGATGCAGCGAGCCTAAAAAATATATTAATTCATTTGATAAGGAAAGCACTAATACTGTTTTTAACGGTATTTATGAATTTACAACAAAATACAGCAAAAAAGCAGTTCTTTCCATATCAAGCACACCTATTATGAACAGTCAGGGCGATGTTATAAACATATTATGTGTTATGAGTGATTTAACCCCTGAATATTCAGCTATTAACGAATTAAAGGCAGCAGAAGATAAAAGTGAAGAATTTATTACAATATTGACTGATTATATTAACGCAACAGGTAATACATTAGTAGTTTATAAAAAAGATTTTACGCTGGAATATTCTAATTCAAGCCATGCGTCAGACCCTTATGATAATATAGTAAACTGTTATAAACATTACGTAGGCAGATGTACAAGAGCATGCAGTGAATGTTATGTAAAGCAGGTTTTTGAAGAAAAAATTAAAATATCGTATGAAGTAATAGAGGAAGAAAATAATATTTATGAAATGATAAGTTTTTTCCCTATTCTTGATAAACGCGGTAATGTGCGTCTTGTAGTATGTGAGCACAGGAATATTTTTGATAAGGTGGAATCACAAAAAACACTGCTTGAATCAAACGAAAAAGAGCGTGCAATGGTAACGCAGCTGCAGGAAATGGTGCAGGCTAGAGATATTGCAAAAGCAGAGGCAGAGCATGCCAGCAAAGCAAAAAGTTCTTTTTTAGCTAATATGAGCCATGAAATACGTACTCCAATTAACGGGATATTAGGGTTTTTAGTATTACTTAAAGACTGTAAAATGGACGAAACAGCTAAAGAATACTTAAAAATTATAAGTGCCAGTTCAGAAAGTTTATTAGGCGTTATTAATGATATATTAGATTTTTCTAAAATAGAAAGTGGTAAAATGGAGCTTGAAAAAGTGCCGTTTAGCATAATTGCAGATATAGAGGCTGTGGCAGATATGTATATGGCGCGGGCTGAAGAAAAGAAAATAGAGCTTACAAGTTATACAGACCCAACGCTTCCGCGTCAGGTATTAGGTGATTCTTTAAAAATCAAGCAGATTATTACAAACCTTTTATCAAATGCAGTTAAATTTACACCAGAAAATGGTAATATATCATTAGATGTTCGCTGTATATACAGAGAAAATGGTATAGTCAGGGTAAAATTTTCTGTATCAGATACAGGGATTGGTATAAATAATGATACGAAGGAAAAAATCTTTTCTCCATTTGCTCAAGGTGATACTTCAATTACACGCCGTTTTGGAGGCACAGGATTAGGGCTTTCCATATCTCACAGTATGCTTGAAATGATGAACTCTAAATTAGAGCTTGAAACAAAAGAAAATAAAGGCTCTACATTTTCATTTGAGCTTTCATTAAAAATAATTGATGAAAACGATTATGTAGAAAATATTGTTGATAAAAATAAAAAAATTATGCTTTATTCAAACAGCAGTGCATGCAGGAGAGTTTTAGAAGACTATATGCAGGCTTTAAATATTAACTTTACTAACTGCAACGGCGATATAAATATGATTACTGAGGATACAGATTTTGTAATTATAGATTCTGGTAAAGATATAGAAAAATTTAAAGAATTATTTCAAAAAATGCCATACAAGGATAAAATTCAATATATTATTGGTACATACAGCATATATAAAAGCCAAATCAGCAGAATAGAAGGTATAAGCAGAATAATATTAAAACCTGTTACATTAACGCGGCTAAATAATTTATTTAAAAGCCTTATGCAAAAAAATTATAAAGAAGATGATTCTTTATCCGATAGTAATAAGATAGTAGAGCTAAAAGGCGATATTTTAGTTGTGGAAGATAACCCTGTTAACCAAAAACTTATAGTTATCTTTCTTGAAAAAGCAGGCTTTAATGTTACTGTGGCAGGAAATGGTAAGGAAGCCTTAGATATTATAGAAAGTGGTAAAACATTTAATATAATATTTATGGATATACACATGCCTGTAATGGATGGTGTAACAGCAACCAAACATATAAGGCAGATGGGTATAAAAACTCCTATTATAGCATTAACTGCAAACGTTATCAAAGAAGATATGGATAACTTTTTAGCAAGCGGTATGGATGGCCATATTGCAAAACCTATTAACTTTGATAAACTTCAAGAGGTGTTACTCCAGTACATAAAAGCCTGAAATAATAGGAGGCTTTTAATGAAAGTTGATATGGAAACACTTGCAAAATCCACAGGAATAAGCAATATTGAGCAGTTAAAAGGTTTTGTTAACGATTTTTTTACTATTTGTTCAAAAGATTTAGCGCGTATCCCGCAGGTTATTGAAAAAGGCGATAATGAGGCATTAATCCGCCACTCTCACAACATATATGGGGCTGCATACAGGCTGCGTCTTGAAGATATTAAACAGGCAGCTGCATGTTTAGTAAGGGCAGCAAATAATATGGAAACAGAAAAATATGATAAATTATATGATGAGCTTGCAGAAGTATTTACTACAAGTTCTTTAGACTATAAGGAAACAGCATAGTTTATGAAAATAAGAGAAGAATTTACATGCCCTTTGGAGCTTGTGCAGGATATGATAAAGGGCAAGTGGAAGCCTATTATAATATGGCTATTAAGAAAGGGCAGTTATTCTCTTGCTGCCCTTGAAAAAGAAATTGACGGTATAAACCAAAAAATGCTTTTAGAGCAGTTAAAGGAATTGCAGGAGTATGGGTTTGTGGATAAGAAAACATACAGCGGCTATCCTTTAAGGGTGGAATATTTTTTAACTGAAAACCATGGGAAAAGACTTTTGCAGGCATTAGAAGTTATGCAAAAAATTGGTATTGAGTATATGATAGAGCACGGCAGAAAATGTGTGCTTGTAGAAAAAGGCATTATAAGCGAAGATTATGAAATAGAAAATTAGTACTTACTAAAAAGTGGGTAATGGACAATATAAAATTCTTCCTGTATAAGAATATATAACTTATTTGGAGGAATTAAATGAAAAAATTAACATTTTTATTTTTAGCGGTAATGGCATTTATGTTTTCGCTTACAACTTTAGGTTATAGTGCGGAAATGGTTGTTACAAGTTCAGCAATTGATGCAAAAGGTGTTTTAGCAGATAAATATGGCTATAATGATAAAACTCAGCTTGACAGCAAAGGTATGCCAGTTACATCTTTTCCACTGGAAATAAAAAATGCACCAAAAGGCACAAAATCTTATGCCATCTTTTTAGAAGATAAAGATGCTTTCCCTGTAAGTCATGGTTTTTCATGGATACACTGGGTTGCAGCAAACATCACAACTACATCATTAAAAGAAAATGCAAGTAAAGATAAACCAAACTTCGTTCAAGGTATGAACAGCTGGTGGAGCAGTCTTGGCGGTTCAAGAGATGCTAAAGAAGTTAGCTGCTATGGCGGTCCAGCTCCTTATGACGGTAAAGAACATATATATGAATTACATGTTTATGCACTTGATACAAAATTAAACTTAAAAAACGGCTTTTTAATGAATGAAATGTTTCGTCAAATGGAAGGCCATATTTTAGGCGAATATACTTTAAAATTTAAATATCAGCTTAAAAAATAGATAATCTTCATACCATATCATACTAAAAAAGCCCTTAAATCATTTTGATTTAGGGGCTTTTTTATAACTAATATTATTTTACAAGGCTATGTCACAACAAACAGTTGATAAATAGCCATTTTTATA
>DXAQ01000073.1 GCA_019116905.1 Candidatus Mucispirillum faecigallinarum
TATCATCTAAAAAAGATGATAATATAAATTGAAAAATTAGCGTGCTTATTTACGCTTAAAAATATTTTTTATTTTTGGAGGACTTTTAAATGAAAAAAGTTATCTTAGCTACAATGATGGCATTAGTTGCAGTGCCAGCTTTCGCACAAACTGGTGCAGATTCTAGTTCTTGGGCACTTTATTTAGGTGCTGGTCTTGCAATAGGTCTTGCTGGTCTTGGTGCTGGTGTTGGTATGGGTAGCGCTATCAGAGGCGGTCTTGAAGGTATTTCTCGTAACCCTGGCGTTGCTGGTAAAATCTTCACTTACTTACTGGTAGGTGTTGCACTTATCGAATCTATCGCAATTTATGGTTTAGTTGTTTCTCTTATCCTTCTTTTCGTTAAATAATAAGATTAATAAGAATTCAACATATATAAGGCAGAGTTTTATACTCTGCCTTTTTTCATTTTTATTTAAGGAGAGTTTAATATGAAAGTTTTACTTATTAATGGCAGTCCACATAAACAAGGCTGTACTTATACTGCATTAAAAGAAGTGGCAGATACCTTAGAAAAACATAATATTGAAACAGAAATATTTCAAATAGGTGTAAAACCAGTATCTGGGTGTATTGCCTGTGGTTACTGTAAAGATACTGGCAGATGCAGCATTGATGATAAAGTAAATGAATTTTTAGATAAACTTCCTGAAATAGATGCTGTAGTTGTTGGAACACCAGTTCATTATGCCTCTGCATCAGGTATGATAACGTCATTTCTAGACAGAGCCTGCCGCACAGGTGCAGTAAATAACAGGCTTTCAAATAAGCTGGGTGCAGCAGTAATTTCATGCAGACGTGGTGGCGCAACAGCAGCCTTTGACCAGATAAATAAATATTTTACAATGAATAATATGCCTGTTGTATCTTCTCAATACTGGAATCAGGTGCACGGTTCAAACCCAGAAGAAGTAAGGCAGGATTTAGAAGGTATGCAGACTATGAGAACTCTTGGTAATAATATGGCATGGCTTTTAAAATGCATTGATGCAGGGAAAAAAGCAGGTGTGCCGCTGCCTGAATTAGAGCCTCGTATATGGACTAATTTTATAAGATAAATTAATACTTATATCTATAATAGTGTATTTGTTGAAGAATCTTATATTATTCTTATCTTTTATTTTATAAGATTCTTCGCTGCGTTCATAATGACTAATTTTTTTATACATTAAATATTAATAACAAAATACATATACAATTTATATATGTTTATATAACATATCTTATGTATCCCAGAGAAAAGCGGCGAGTTTTATATATATTAACTATAATAGTATATAAGACTATAAATTAATAATTATTCATACATTAAAAATTTATTTTTTATCTTCCTTATAAAACAAATCTTTCTTTTCATATACTTTTCCACAGGCACTGCAAACATAGACTTTATAACCTTTTTTATTTTCCATACTTTTATTTCTATTAATATATCTTGACTGGCAGTATGGGCACCTGTGCACTGTAAAAACTTTTAAAACAAAGTAAGTAAAAGCAATAATTAAAATTAATATAATAAAATTAGCCATAAAAAACTCCATTCAAATTAATAATACATAAAAATTAAAAATAATTCCATTCTTAAATAAAAAAAGTAAGATTATCTAAAAATTAAGTATTTTTTATATTTTATACTTGCTAAAATAATATATAAATATAAAAATAAATTAAATTTTATAAAATGGAGTTTATAATGAATGTATCAAAAGTGTTAATAGTTGGCGGTGTAGCAGGTGGTGCGTCTGCTGCTGCAAGACTTCGCAGATTAAATGAAGAAGTTGAAATCATTTTATTTGAAAAAGGTGAATATATTTCTTTTGCCAACTGCGGGCTGCCATATTATATAGGTGGAGAAATAAAAAACAGGGCAGATTTAACACTGCAGACTCCTGCTGGATTTAAAAGAAGATTTAATATAGATGTTCGCACATTTAATGAAGTTACAGCAATAAACAAAGAAGAAAAATATGTAACAGTAATAAACCATAAAACTAATGAAACATATAATGAAAGTTATGATATTTTACTTTTATCTCCAGGGGCAGAGCCAATCCGCCCTAACCTTGAAGGCATTAACTTAGATAGAGTTTTCACATTAAGAAATATTCCAGACACATATAGAATAAAAGATTATATAGATAATGCTTCACCAAAAACTGCTGTTGTAATAGGCGGTGGATATATTGGTGTAGAAATGGCAGAAAATTTAAGAAATGCAGGGCTTGATGTTACAATTATAGAAATGCAGAACCAGGTTATTGCACCGCTTGATTACGATATGGCCTGCATAATACATAATGAACTTGAAAGAAACGGTGTAACATTAAAGCTTGAAACTGCATTAGAAAAAATAGAAGAAAATGGCTCATTATTAAAAGTAATAACTAATAAAGGTACAATAGATACAGATATGGTAATACTTGCAATAGGAGTAAAGCCTGAAACAAAAATTGCAGCAGATGCAGGAATAAAACTTAACAGCCGCGGCGCTTTTATTGTAGATGAATACATGAAAACAAGTGATGAATTTATTTATGCAGCAGGGGACGCCGTTGAAGTAACTGATTTTATTACAAATGAAAAATCAGTTATACCACTTGCTGGTCCTGCAAATAAGCAGGGCAGGATTGCAGCAGATAATATTGCAGGTATAAAAAGTTCATATAGAGGCACTCAGGGCAGCGCAATTTTAAAAGTATTTAATTTAACAGCTGCATCAACTGGTATTACTGAAAAAAAAGCAAAACATCTGGGCTTAAATTATGAAAAAAGTTTTACAGTATCTGGAAGTCATGCAGGATATTATCCTGGGGCAGCAGAAATGTTCATAAAAACAATATTTGATAAAGATACAGGTAAAATTTTAGGCGCCCAAATAGTTGGAGAAGATGGTGTAGATAAAAGATGTGATGTAATAGCAGCAGCTATAAACTTTAAAGCAACAGTCTATGATTTAACTAAATTAGAGTTATGTTACGCGCCGCCTTATTCATCAGCAAAAGACCCTGTTAATATGGCAGGTTATGTGGCAGAAAATATTTTAAAAGGTATTGTAAAAATATTTCATTATCACGATGTATCCTCACTACCAAAAGACGGCAGTGTTAACTTAATAGATACACGCACAAGAGGTGAATACAGATTAGGTCATATTGATGGATTTATAAATATACCAGTTGACAGCCTGCGTGAAAGAATGAATGAAATAGATAAATCAAAACCTGTATATATAGTATGTCATGTAGGTCTGCGCGGATATTTAGCATGCAGAATATTAGAAGGTTATGGATATACATGTTATAACCTTAGCGGCGGATATGCGCTGTACAGGGAAATAATAAAATAATACGTTTTGTATCAGTGATTTATAGATAAAAGAAAAAAACTTTTAAAAAATATAAAAAAATGCTTGATATTTATTAGAAAATATGTAAAAGTATCTATCCACGCATTAAGTGTTATACCTATAACTATGCCTAAAAGCAGGTTATAATAAAAAAGTTAATAATTAAGGCTTTTAAGCCTTTTAAATAAAAGATTTTGTGCGATAAGCTAAAAAGCCTTTTATGCACAAATACATATATCAGGATATCCTATCTGGTATATGTGAAAAATTTTAGAGGAAATCTAATGGCAAAAATTGATGTATTTGACGTGAAAAACTCAAAAGTCGGTTCAGCAGAATTGCATGATGCTATTCTTGATTATCCAGTTAACACTGTATTAATCCATGAAGTAGTTAAAATGCAGCTTGCCTGCAGAAGAGCAGGTACACATGCTACTAAGACTAAGGGTTTAGTTTCCGGCGGTGGTAGAAAACCATGGAAACAAAAAGGAACTGGCAGAGCTAGAGCTGGTTCATCAAGGTCTCCATTATGGAGAGGCGGTGGCACTATATTTGGACCACAGCCAAGAGATTATTCTTACTCTATGCCTAAGAAAAAGGTTAAAAACGCATTAAGAAGTGCAATCCATGCAAAATATGATGCTGGTGCAGTTGTTGTGTTAGATAATCTTTTTGTAGAAAATGGCAAAACAAAAGAAGCAGTTGAAATATTAAAAGCTTTCAACGCAGACAGAAGAGTTCTTATTGTAGTTGATGCAATTGATGAGAAAGTTGCTAGAGCATTCAGCAACATTCCTTATGCAGACATATTACATGTAAACGGTTTAAATGTTTATGATATTATGAACTCTTACAAAATAATTTTCCTCAAAAACAGTCTCCCTATGGTAGAGAAAGCCACAGGCGTTGCAGTGGAGGGCGAATAATGATTACTAAATACGACGTAATAAGGAAACCCTTTCTTACTGAAAAAGCAATGATGATGCAGGAAAAAGGCCTTAACACTGTTGTTTTTCAAGTGCACACAGAAGCTACTAAAACACAGATTAAAGAAGCAGTTGAAGATTTACTTAAAGTTAAAGTTGAACATGTACGCACAATGAACTTTAAAGGTAAAGAAAAACGCTTTGGCAGAATCCTTGGCAGAAGAAATGATTGGAAAAAAGCTATCGTTACTCTTAAAGAGGGCGAAAAGCTTGATATCGTGTAATGGGAGAGTGCTAAATGGGTATCAAAACCTTTAAACCAACGTCAAAAGGCGTTCGTTTTAGAACAAACAGCGATTATGCAGATATCACATCTTCTGTGCCTGAAAAATCGCTTACAACAGTTCTTCAATCAAAAGGCGGTCGTAATAACAGAGGCCGTATAACAGTTCGTCATCAAGGTGGCGGCAATAAAAAATTATACCGTATTATTGATTTTAAAAGAAATAAAGACGGTATTCCAGCTACTGTTGCAACAATAGAATACGATCCAAACCGTTCAGCTCGTATTGCATTAGTTGTATATAAAGACGGTGAAAAACGTTACATCGTTGCACCAATATCATTAAAAGTTGGTGATATTGTACAAAGCGGCGAAGGTGCAGATATTAAAGCTGGTCATGCTATGGCATTAAAAGATATGCCTGTTGGTACAGTAATTCACAATGTTGAATTAAGACCTGGTAAAGGCGGTCAGTTAGCTCGTTCAGCTGGTTCTTACGCGCAGCTTCTTGCAAAAGAAGGCGAATACTGCCACGTAAGGCTCCCATCTGGTGAGATTAGACTTGTTAAGGCAGAATGTAAAGCTACTATCGGTCAAGTATCTAATACAGAACATGAAAACTTAAAAATTGGTAAAGCTGGTAGAAAACGCTGGAAAGGTATCAGACCAACAGTTCGCGGCGTTGCAATGAACCCAGTAGATCACCCAATGGGTGGTGGTGAAGGTAGAACTAGTGGTGGTCGTCACCCTACAACACCTTGGGGTAAACCAACTAAAGGTTACAAAACCCGTAAGAAAAATAAACCATCCAATAAGTATATTGTATCTAAAAGATAGCAGGATAGGAGGACAAAGTGCCAAGATCGCTTAAAAAAGGACCTTTTGTAGACGCTCATGTTGAAAAAAAGGTAAAAGAAGCTAAAGAAACTAACAGCAAACAAGTTATAAAAACTTGGTCACGCAGAAGCACTATCGTGCCAGATATGATAGGCTTAACATTTGCTGTTCATAATGGAAATAAATTTATCCCTGTTTATGTTACAGAAAACATGGTAGGTCATAAGTTAGGTGAATTTTCTTTGACTAGAACTTTTCGTGGTCATAAGAAAGATGATAAAAAGGTCAAAAGGTAAGTCGTATGGATGTTAAAGCAACAGAACCATCAAAAGCACCTGTTAGAAACAGAAGAAAAACTCAAAGAGAGTTAGAACCAGGTGTTTGGGCAGTAGCAAAGTTCGCTCGGGTATCCACACGAAGAGCCCGTGAAGTGGCAGCTCTTGTTAGAGGTAAACAAGTTGAGGAAGCTATGGCTATCCTTAAATTTACTCCACGTAAAGCAGCTGCAGTTATTGCAAAAGTAATTAAATCAGCTATGGCAAATGCTGAAGAAAACCACGGTATTCGTGATGTGACCCGTTTAAAAGTAGGCGTACTTAGAATTGAAATGGGGCCACCTATGAAGAGGTTTACTCCTCGTGCATACGGTAGGGCATCTCTTATCCGTAAACCGACTACTCACATCAAAGTAGTTTTACAAGAACAAGCGGAGGTGAAATAGTGGGACAGAAGGTTAATCCTAATGGTTTCAGGCTCGGTGTAAACAAAAACTGGAATTCTGTATGGTATTCTAATAAAAAAGAATACAGCCAAAATTTAATTGAAGATATCAGAATTCGTAAGTATTTAAGAGGCCGATTAAACCAGGCTGGCATAGCACAGATTGGCATTGAGCGCATGAGCTCTAAAATCAGAGTAACTCTCAATACTAGCCGTCCGGGTATTGTTATTGGTAAAAAAGGTGCGGAAATTGAAAAGCTCAAAAGCGAGCTTAAAAAATTCACTTCTGCAGAAGTATTACTTGTTATTCGCGAAGTGAAAAAACCTGAGCTTGATGCAACATTAGTTGCTGATTCTATAGCTCAGCAGCTTATTCGCCGTGTAGCTTTTAGAAGAGCTATGAAAAAAGCCGTTTTACAAACATTAAAATCTGGTGCATTAGGCATCAAAGTAATGTGCGGCGGCAGGCTTGCAGGTGCAGATATTGCACGCAGCGAATGGTATATTAAAGGACGCGTTCCTCTTCAAACACTTCGTGCAGCTATTGATTATGGCACAGCAGAAGCGCTTACAGCTTATGGTATCATAGGCGTAAAAGTATGGATATTCACTGGTGAAATCCTTGAAGACAGAAGCGGCAAGGGGGCAGAATAATCATGTTAATGCCAAAGAAAACCAAATACCGCAAAATGTTTAAAGGCCGTATTAAAGGTAAAGCTCAAAAAGGTAATACTGTAGTATACGGTGATTTCGGTTTAGTTAGCGAAGATAAAGCAAAAATAACAAGCCGTCAAATTGAAGCGGCTCGTATCGCCATTAACCGTTACTTAAAACGTGGTGGTGATGTTATAATTAGAATATTCCCTCACAAACCTATTACTAAACGTCCTGCTGAGGTTCGTATGGGTAAAGGTAAAGGTCCATTAGAAGGATATGTTGCTCCTATCAAAGAAGGAACAGTATTGTATGAAATCGGTGGGGTTGATGAAGCGTTAGCTAGAGAAGCATTCCGCCGTGCAGCTCATAAACTGCCTGTTAGATGCAAAATTATTGCAAAAGCAGCAGCAGAAGAGGTGAAATAGTGAAAGCAGCTGAAATTCGTGAATTAAGCACAGAAGAATTAATGAAAAAAGAAGCGGAACTGAGAGAAGATTCTTTCCGTCTCCGTTTTAAACTTTCTACAGGCGAGCTTGAAGATACATCTAAAATCAAACAAACTCGCAAGGATATTGCTCGTATTAAAACAATACTGGCTGAGCGTCGTAAGCAAGAGGTTGCAAATGGAAAGTAGAGGGCGTAGGAAAGTTCGCCGCGGCATAGTCGTAAGCGATAAAATGCAGAAGACAGTTACTGTAAAAGTAGAACGTCAAATCCTGCATCCAATGTATAAAAAATTCATCAAACGCAGTAACACTTTCTTTGTTCATGATGAAGAAAATACTGCAAGAGTAGGTGATTTTGTTCAAATAGTTGAAACAAGACCACTTAGTAAGAATAAACGCTGGAGAATCGAGAGCATCATTACCCGCTCTGTTGAGTCTACAGGCGAGGAGACTGTTTAATGATTCAAGTTCAATCTCGTATGACAGTTGCTGATAACTCTGGTGCGCGTGAAATCATGTGTATTAAAGTAATAGGTGGTTCTCGCAAACGCTATGGTAAAGTCGGCGACATTATAGTGGCAAGCGTAAAAGATGCTAGCCCAGATAGTAACATTAAAAAAGGTGCGGTTGTTCGTGCTGTTGTTGTTCGCACAGCTAAAGAAAAACGCCGCGCAGACGGTACTTATATAAAATTTGACGATAACGCAGCAGTTTTATTAAACAAACAAAACGAGCCTATCGGCACACGCGTTTTCGGTCCAGTTGCCAGAGAATTAAGGGGTAAAGGCTTCCTTAAAATCGTTTCTATGGCACCTGAAGTATTATAGGAGTTTAGAATGCCTATAAAATATAAACTTAAAAAAGATGACCCAGTTGTTGTAATAGCTGGTAAAGACAAAAAGAAAGTATCTAAAATAATAGGTTTAGATAAAGAGAAAGGTCAAGTGGTTGTAGAGAATGTAAACGTTGTAAAACGCCATACTCGTCCTAACCAAACTAACCCGGACGGCGGTATAGTTGAAAAAAATATGCCGTTTTCCATCTCTAATGTAATGTATCATTGCAGCAAATGCAATACAGGTGTTCGTTTAGGTGTTAAACACTTAGAAAACGGCAAAAAAGTCCGCTATTGCAAAAAATGCAATGAAGTTATTGATAAAGCATAGGTGGAAATTTATGACTGAATTAAAAGAGAAATATCTCAAAGAAGTTGTTCCTCATATGATGAAAACTTTTTCTTACAAAAACATTAACCAGGTTCCTGTAATTGAAAAAGTAGTTCTTAATATGGGTGTTGGTGAAGCAGCTGCAAATGCAAAAGTTCTTGAACATGCTATCAATGATATGACAAAAATAGCTGGTCAAAAACCAGTTGTTACAAGAGCTAAAAAATCAATAGCAGGCTTTAAAATTCGTGAAGGCCAGGCTATTGGCTGCAAAGTTACTTTACGCCATGACATAATGTATGAATTCTTACAAAGATTTTTCAATATTGCACTTGCTCGTGTACGTGACTTTAAAGGCGTAAGCCCAAAATCATTTGATGGACGCGGCAACTATGCTATGGGTGTTAAAGAGCAGATTATCTTCCCGGAAATTGATTACGATAAAATAGATAAAGTACGCGGATTAGATGTTATTATTACTACTACGGCTAAAACTGATGAGGAAGGCAGGGAACTGCTGAAAGCTCTCGGTATGCCTTTCGCTTAAGTAGGAGGATATAAATGGCTACTACTGCGAAATATAACAGTGCTTTTGAAAAGAAAAAATTTCAAGTACGTAAAAATAATAGATGCCCACTTTGTGGTCGTCCACGTGCTTTTATGAGACGGTTTAATATGTGCCGTATGTGTTTCCGTAAACTTGCGTTAAATGGTGATATACCAGGCGTTCGCAAGTCAAGCTGGTAGGATTGGAGGAGCAGCATAATGAGATTGACTGACCCTATTGCTGATATGCTTGCACGTATTCGTAATGCGTTAATGGTTAAGCATTCAGAAGTATCAATACCTTATTCTAAAATAAAAGAAAGCATAGCTGCTATTTTTAGAGATGAAGGTTATATAAAAAATTACAGAGTTGTTACAAACGGCAATAAAAAAGACATTATCGTATATTTAAAATATAATGATATGAATGAGTCTGTTATCCGTGGATTAAAACGTATATCTAAACCAGGTAGGAGAGTTTACGTTAATACTAAAAACTTAACTCTCGTGTTAGGCGGTTTAGGTAATGGTATTATATCTACATCTGCTGGTATTAAAACAGTGAAACAATGCCTCAATGAAAAAGTAGGCGGCGAATATCTCTGTCAAATTTGGTAATTGGAGAATGAATATGGCACAAAATAGTCAAGCAGCCCAAGAGCCGAAACGCAAAGTATCTCGTATTGGTAAAGCACCAATCACTGTACCGGCTGGGGTAAAAGTAAATGTTGAGGGCAGTCTTGTAAAAGTAGAAGGCCCAAAAGGGAAACTGTCACAAGAAGTTACAGAAGGTATTAAAGTTGTAGTTGACGGGTCTCAAGTAATAGTTGAATGTGCTGACGGCTCATTAGGTTTAAGACAAAAACATGGGCTTTTCAGAACACTTATTGCTAACATGATTGAAGGTGTAACTAACGGATTTGTTAAAAATCTTGAAATAATCGGTGTAGGTTATAAAGTTGCAATGAAAGGTAAAGATTTAGACCTTTCTATGGGCTTTTCTCACCCAGTTATATTTAAAGCACCGGAAGGCATTGAGTTTTCAGTTGATGGAACTACAAAAATATCTGTAAAAGGTATAGACAAACAGCTTGTTGGTCAAGTTGCAGCAAATATCCGCAAAATCAGAAAACCAGAACCATACAAAGGTAAAGGTATTCGTTATGCAGGTGAATATGTTGCTATGAAAGCCGGCAAATCTGGTAAAAAATAAGGAGAGCAGATAGTGAGCAGGTTTAATAAAGCTGAAGGACGTGTTAGACGTCATATCAGATTAAGAAAAAAAATCCGCGGGACAGAGTCTCGTCCACGCCTTGCTGTATTTAAAAGTAATACAAACATATATGCTCAGGTTATCAATGATAAAACTGGGGAAACTATTGTTTCAGCAAGCTCTCTTGAGAAAGAGTTCCGTGCAAAATTCGGTGGTAAATTAAATTTAGAAGTAGCTAAAACTATCGGCGAAACAGTTGCAAAACGTGCAAAAGAAAAAGGCGTTTCAACAGTTGTATTTGATAGAGGCGGTTACATCTACCATGGTAGAATAAAAGCATTAGCAGACAGCGCACGTGAAGCTGGTCTTGAATTCTAATGAGGGGGTCTGATTTGAGTACAGAAGAAAAACAATTATCTGATAAAGTCGTTCACATCGGCAGAGTTACAAAAGTTGTTAAAGGTGGACGTATATTCAAGTTTACAGCCCTTGTAGTTGTTGGAGACCACAATGGTAATGTTGGTATAGGTCATGGTAAAGCAAGAGAAGTGCCTGATGCTATCCGTAAAGCTATGGATAACGCTAAGAAAAACATGGTAAGCATACCTGTTGCAAAAGGCAGTATACCACATGAAATTATTGGTAAATTTGGCGCAAGTGAAATCGTTATGAAACCAGCTGCACCTGGTACTGGTATTATTGCCGGCGGTGCTGTTCGTTCATTATTTGAACTTGCAGGTATCCATAATATTCTTGCTAAATCTGTTAGAAGCAGAAACCCATATAACTCTTTATATGCTGCAATGAACGGATTTAAAAATATGAGAACTATAGACCAGGTTGCTTCAGCACGCGGTCTTGAAATTTCAGACATTGTAAAAAATGATAAATAATTTATGGGGCGTAAAGCCCCATAAATTTTTTATAGTCATATCTTTAATTTTTCAAATAAAATAATCTATAATAAAAATCAATTATAAATAACTTTTTACTTTACTTTTAAAATTAAATATTATATTTTGTTATTTCATTAACAGCGGCATGCGTTAGATAAATGCGAGTAGGCTGCTGAATTTAGGAGAATAGAATGCAACTTAATGATTTAAGACCAGGACGTGGTGCTAACAAAGAAAGAAAACGCAGAGGCAGAGGTACAGGCAGCGGCCAGGGTACTACTGGCGGGCGCGGTAACAAAGGTCAAAACGCTAGAAAAAGCGGACAAGTACGTCCAGGATTTGAAGGCGGTCAAATGCCTTTAATTCGTCGTATTCCAAAAAGAGGTTTCAACAATGCTCAGTTTGCAACAGTTTATGAAATAGTAAATTTAGCAGACATAGAAGCAAAATTTGAAGCTGGTGAAGCAGTTAATGCGGCAAGCTTAAAAGAAAGAGGCTTAGTTCACTGTAACGAAGACGGCATCAAAATATTAGGTGATGGCGAATTAACTAAAGCATTAACTTTTGAAGTTGATAAAGTTTCAAAATCAGCAGAAGAAAAAATCACAAAAGCAGGCGGCAAAATCAATTTAATTGAAACAGTAAAATACGTTGCTAAAAAAGACAAATAAGTCTATATAAGCCCATCATAATGATGGGCTTTTTTATATTAATCTGAAATAGTTCTTTATTTTAAATTGTTATAAGATAAATTTTCTTATATAATCTTACAAATCAAATATTATTATTAAAATATAAATTATATTATATTAT
>DXAQ01000003.1 GCA_019116905.1 Candidatus Mucispirillum faecigallinarum
TAATATAATCTATTTTGTATTTATTTTGAAATTTAAAAGAGGGTAAAAAATGCGAAATCAACCAAACTACGCATTATTAAGCGTATCAGACAAAACAGGGATAGTAGAATTTGCTCGTGGTTTACATGAACTGGGCATAAAATTATTATCTACAGGTGGAACAGCAAAAGCAATTAAAGAAGCAGGGATTCCAGTTACAGAAGTTTCTGAATTTACAGGCTCTCCTGAAATTTTTGACGGCAGAGTTAAAACTCTCCACCCAAAAGTACATGGTGGTATATTAAATATTAGAGATAATGAAGCACACCAAAAAACAGCAAAAGAAATGAATATTGAAAATATTGATATTGTTGCTGTAAACTTATACCCTTTTGAAAAAGTAGCAGGTAATGCATCTTCTACATTAGAAGATATTATAGAAAACATTGATATAGGCGGGCCTGCAATGGTAAGAAGTGCAGCAAAAAACCATGCTTATGTTACAATTGTTGTACACCCTCATGATTACGATAAAGTATTACAGGAAATAAAAGCTCAGGGCTCTACATGCATAGAAACTAGACGCGTTTTAGCTGCAAAAGCATACAGCCATACTGCTTTATATGATACTGTTATTTCTAACTATTTAGGCAGAAAATTCCAACTAAGATTTAGAGAAGAATTTACTGTTGGCGGAAGACTTATCCAGTCTATGAGATATGGTGAAAATCCTCATCAGGATTCTGCATTTTATAAAGAACCATTAATGAGAGAAACTGGCGTGTGCTATGCTGAACAAAAACACGGTAAAGAACTTTCATTTAATAATATAGTGGATTTAAACTCTGCAGAAGAATTATTAAAAGAATTTAAAAACCCTGCCTGCGTTATTATTAAACACAATAACCCATGCGGCGTTGCAGAGGCTGATACATTAAGCGCTGCTTACGATAATGCTCTTGCATGCGACCCTGTAAGTGCATTTGGCGGTATTTTTGGATTTAATAGAGAAGTTGATGAAGATGTGGCTAAAAAAATCTCTGAAATATTTGTTGAAGTAGTTGCTGCTCCTGCTTTTAGTGAAAAAGCTATAGAAATACTTTCTAAAAAACCAAGTATACGTATTATGGTTATGGAACAAATTGAAGGAAGAAGCGTTGAATATGATGTGAAAAAAGTAACTGGCGGTTACTTATTACAGGATAGAGATTTACACATGTTTAATGATTTTAAATCATTACCAAGCCCTACTAAACGTAAACCTACTGATGAAGAAATTAAAGCACTAGAATTTGCATGGAAAGTTGCAAAACATGTTAAATCTAACGCTATTGTATATGTTAAAGGCACTGCTGCAATAGGCGTAGGTGCTGGGCAGATGAGCCGTATTGACTCTACAAAAATTGCTCACATGAAAGCAGAACAGGCTTTTGGAAAAGATGCAGTGAAAGGTGCTGTTATGGCAAGTGATGCATTTTTCCCATTTAGAGATAATATAGATGCAGCAGCAGCTTACGGCGTAACGGCTATTGTTTCTCCTGGCGGCTCTGTTAGAGATGAAGAAGTTATTCAGGCAGCAAATGAGCATAATATAGCTATGATTTTTACAGGCATACGCCATTTTAGACATTAATTTGAGGACTAAATGAAGATACTTGTTATAGGCTCAGGCGGCAGAGAACATGCAATTGCATGGAAATTAAGCCAGGATGACAGAGTTGAGAAAATATATGCTGCTCCAGGTAATGGCGGCACAGCCTGCGAAAATAAATGCGAAAATATAAACATTAAAGCTGATGATTTTCAAGGGCTTATTAAGTTTGTAAAAGAAAACAATATAGAATTAACTGTTGTAGGTCCAGAAGACCCATTATCAAAAGGCATTGTAGATACTTTTGAAAAAGAAGGACTTTTAATATTTGGACCAAATAAAGCAGCAGCTATGATGGAAGCATCAAAAGCTTTTGCAAAAGATGTAATGAAAAGTGCAAATATTGCAACAGCTGATTATGCTGAATTTACAAACTACGATGATGCTGCTGAATATGTTAAGAAAAAAGGTGCACCAATAGTTGTTAAAGCTGACGGGCTTGCAGCAGGAAAAGGTGTTACAGTTGCATTATCTGTTGATGAAGCATTAAACGCCTTAAAAGAAATATTTATTGATAAAGTATTTGGTGCAGCAAATAATATTGTTGTTATAGAAGATTTTATGGAAGGTGAAGAAGCTACTTATTTAGCTGTTACAGATGGGGAAAAAATAATACCTTTATCTGTTAGCCAGGACCATAAAAGAGTTTATGATGATGATAAAGGACCAAATACAGGTGGTATGGGTGCTTATGCCCCTGCCCCAGTCTGCGACAGTAAAAAAATGGATTATGTTACAAACCATATTGCATACCCTATGATTAAAGAGTTAAAAAAACGCGGTATTACATATAAAGGTGTAATATATGCAGGGCTTATGATAAACGGTGAAAGCATAAAAGTCGTAGAATTTAACTGTCGTTTTGGGGACCCTGAATGTCAGGTTGTGCTTTCTCGTATAGAAAACGGCTTTTTAGATGCATTACTTGCCTCTGCAAAAGGCAGTCTTGGAGATATTAATATAATTAATAAAAATATGACTGCTGCATGTGTAATTTTAATTTCTGGTGGATATCCAAAAGAATATAAATCAGGCTATGAAATAACAGGTATTTCTGATGCAGACGGTATAGATAATATAAAAGTTTTCCATGCAGGCACAAAACTTGAAAATGATAAACTTTTAACAAACGGCGGCAGAGTACTTTGTGTTACAGCCATAGGTAATGATTTAAAAGCTGCCATAGATAAAGCATACGAAGGCGTTGCAAAAATATCTTTTAAAGATATGGCTTATAGAAAAGATATTGGTAAAAAAGGATTAAGTAAATAGGAGATTATAATGGCAAAAGTTGGATTAATAATGGGAAGTAAATCTGATTTTGATATTGTAAAAGAATGTATTGATACATTAAAATCATTTGGTGTTGAAAGTGATGTTATAGTTTCATCTGCACATAGAACACCAGAACAGACAATAGAATGGACAAAAGCGGCTAAACAAAAAGGAATATCAGTAATAGTGGCTTTTGCAGGAGCTGCTGCCCATTTAGCAGGTGTAGTTGCATCTAAAACAAATCTTCCTGTAATTGCTGTACCTATTGCATCTACTACATTAGGCGGACTTGACAGCCTTCTTTCTTCAGTGCAGATGCCTGGCGGTATTCCTGTTGCAACTATGGCTATAGGCAAGGCTGGTGCTAAAAATGCAGCTTTATATGCATGCCAGATAATAGCTCTAAATGATAATGTATTATATGAAAAATTAGAGCTTTATAGAAAAGAAATGGCAGATAAAATTGCAAAAGACAATGCTGCTTTAAAAGACTTAATCGGTTAATGTTAGTATTAAAAGAAAATATAGATAACTTAGTGGAGATATTAACTATCTCCACTAAGGAAAACACTCCTTTTATCTTCCCAACAGATACTATATATGGAATAGGCGCATCTATTTCTAATATATTTGCAAATCAAGAAATATATAAAATCAAAAAAAGAGATTATAGCAAACCATTTCCCATACTTGCAGGCAGTTTTGAACAGGCAGAAACAGCAGCAGATATAAAAAGTCTTAGTAATGCTAATTATAAATTTATGTGTGAAAATGCAGATAAATATACCACTTTTATTATAAAAGCAAATAATAACCTGGCAGATATTTATAAAAAAGATAATAAGGTTGCAATACGCATACCAAATAAAAAAATACTGTGCAGCGCTTTAGTAAAATATGGTTTTCCAGTAACAGCTACAAGTGTAAATGAAAGCGGAAATGATTTTATCAACAACATATCTGATATAATAAAACGATTTAGTGAAATTCGCTTATTTGTTATGGGAGATACCTTTAAAAATATCAGTTCAAGTATATATGATATAAGTGGAGAAAGTATAGTAAAAATAAGATAAATTTGAAAATATTGTATAATAATTTATAATAAAACATTCTTTATAAAATTTTATCATAAAAAGATAAATCTATGGTTGACATGTTATAAAAAAAAGAGTATAAATAATTAATGTGTAATAAAGGAGATTGATTATGAAAAAAATTATCTTACTAGCAATTGCTACCGTTCTTGCTTTTACAGCTGTTGTTTATGCTCAACAAAACATGCCACCAGCAGACAAAATGCAAATCAATTTAAAAGAAGCTTGGAATGTTAAAGCAACTCAAAAAGGTGTTCTTTTCAATCATGAAGTTCACCTGGCAAAATTAAACTACAAATGTGAAAATTGCCACTCAAGCCCACAAGGTGCAACAAAAATAGTTTTTGATGGTGATATTAAAGGTGCTAACGCTAACAACCCTGCACACAAATTCTGCTGGACTTGCCATGATAAAACACCAAAACCAAATAAAACTCCTGGCAAAACTTGTACAAAATGCCACACTTTACCTAAATAAGTGAAATAATTTTATACATGATATGAAAGCCTGATAGTTTATACTGTCAGGCTTTTTTTTACTCATTTATCATACTATTATACCATAAACTAAAACATAGCATAAAATTTGAAATTAAGTATAAAATTACAAAAAATAATTTATAATATTATTTACATTAATACAATGCATAATGTTAAAGTTAGAAAGTTTAAGCTATTAATATTTCTTATATATTAAAAAAGTCTACTATAAATAAATGATAGTATAAAGTCATATATCAAATTCATTATTTCTAAACATCATTTAAATTAAATAAAATAAGTTGATATAATATAAAAACATGACAGATGATAATATATATACTTTTATAACCATTCATTAATGATAAAATTTCTATATAATAATTCATAATATAAAATCATATATTAAATATGAAACAATCAAAAATAATTTATAATATTAAGTAAATTAAGTTTATACATTGTAAAAGCATGACAGCTGCTGCTGTAAATACTTTTTACTTTTATATTAATGAATAATATATTTAATATCTAATACATCATAATACAGGCTAATCATTTAGCGATAAAATAATCTAAATTAATAAATAGCTCTACAAACTTAAAAAATATCAATATTGTTACTTTAATAAAATATATAGGTGAAAACTATTAATTAATTATTACAATGAATTATAATGCATTAAAAAGAGTTTTATTTGGTGTATAAAGTATAATTGTTATAATTATCAGATTTTAGTAAGATTTTAATATATAGATTACTTAAAATTAAAAAATATGTAACAAATAATTCATATACCTTTAATTTATAAAGGTATATGAAACTAATACGCTTTATTTTAAATATAATATTAAAATAAAGCTCAATAATATTACCAGCTGAATCCTGCCTCTACTACTGCATTAAATTGAGACATATCCCTTGTTGCAGGTAATTTATTATGATGATATACATATTCTATACCCACACCAAGCATAAGAAAATTAACAAGTTTAACACGCAGACCACCTTTTGCAGCCACTCCTATATCAAACCCTGTCTTATCTGCATAATTAACATTATTATAATCAATACCTGAAATAGAAAATACTGGAGCTATTCCTACATAAGGTATCAAGGCATTATGACTGTTTCCAAGAGTAGATTGTATTAATACATAGGGTTTTAAATCAACTGTCCATGATATATTTTTATCACCCCAGTTTAACCAGCTGCCGTCTGCAGAAAGTTCCATACCAATATAGCGCCATAATAAGCCTCCAAGAGTTAATTTTACAGGTCCTGTTGATGACCAGCTGCCGTCCACACTTTGAGAATATCCATAGCCTGCCATAAGCCAGCCATAATATGCACCAGTATTTTGTGCATATAATTTTTCTGATGAAAATAATAACGAAAATAAAAATACTAATAAAAACATTTTTTTCATAACAATTCTCCATTAATTTTATTTTATAGACAAAAAAATATATAACACGATAAAAATATTTACAATATTTTTTTATAAGAAAATTTTTATAGATTATTACTAAAAGTATTGAATATAAGTTTAAATAATAAAGCCAGAAAAGTATAATACTAATCTGGCATATTATAATAGTATTAAATAATGATTAAAAACCAAGATATGCTGCTTTTACATCTTCATTATTCATTAAATTTTGTGCTTTATCTTCCATAACAATATTACCTGTTTCCATAACATAACCCCTGTGGGCAATAGATAAGGCTAATGTAGCATTTTGCTCAACTAATAATACTGTTGTGCCCTGCTCATTAATTTTTTGAATAATATTGAAAATATCTTTTACAAATATAGGTGCAAGCCCTAAAGAAGGCTCATCAAGCAGCAGTAATTTTGGTTTACTCATTAATGCCCTTGCTATTGCAAGCATTTGCTGCTCACCACCTGATAATGTGCCGCCAAGCTGAGAAAAACGCTCTGCTAAGCGAGGAAAAAGACTTGTAACATATTCCATATCATCTTTAACAGCTTTTTTATCCTTTCTTAAAAAAGAGCCTAATTTTAAGTTTTCCATAACTGTAAGGTTAGGAAATATCTCCCTACCCTCTGGAACTTGTATAAGACCACTTTCCACAATTTTATCAGTAGGCATGTGAGTAATATCTACCCCGTTAAATTCAATACTTCCTGCAACTGAACGTACAAGCCCTGATATTGTATTTAATGTTGTACTTTTACCTGCCCCATTTGCTCCAATTATAGTAACAATTTCGCCATCGTTTACTACTAAATCAATCCCTTTTAATGCATATATACTGCCATATTTAGTCTGGATAGAATTAAGTTTTAACATATATATTAACCCTCCTTGCCTAAATATGCCTGTATAACAGACGGATTATTTCTAATTTCTTCAGGGCTGCCCTCTGCAATTTTTTTACCATAATCAAGGACAACTATTCTATCAGATATACCCATAACAAGCTTCATATCATGCTCTATTAAAAATATTGCTTTATTTAAGTCTTTTTTAATATTTCTAATAATATCCATAAGTGCAGATGTTTCTGACGGATTAAGTCCTGCCGCAGGCTCATCTAATAACAGTAAATCTGCTCCTGTGGCTAGTGCTCTGCATATTTCAAGCTCTCTTTGTTTACCATAAGGCAGGTTTTCTGCTTTTAAATGCTGATATTCTGCTAAATTTGCATATTCTAAATATTTTAAAGCCTGAGTTTTTACTTTTTCATATTCATTTTTACCTGGTCCAAAAGGTATAAGTGAAAGAAAAAAATTAATATTTCTAGTATGGTCCATAGCAAGGATAATATTTTCTAAAACTGTAAGCTGTTTAAACAGTCTTATATTTTGAAAGGTTCTTGCTATACCCATATTAGTTATTTGATGCGGCTTTTTACCTTTTAAGTTTTTATTTTTAAATATTACATTACCACTTGTTGGTGTATAAACCCCTGTAATAAGATTAAATGTAGAAGTTTTTCCTGCACCATTAGGGCCTATAAGGCTTAATATTTCATTATCTTTCATAGAAAAAGAAACATCACTTACAGCCTTTAAGCCGCCAAAAGTAAGGGATACATTTTGTAACTCTAATATATTGTTATCTGCTGCCATATTTTCACCAAGCCTTATACATTAACTCTAATTTTACCAAAAAGGCCGCGAGGACGAAATACCATCATTAATATTAAAACTATACCATACATTATCATTCTATAATCCTGTATTTCACGTAAAATTTCTGGAATTGATGTTAAAACAACTGTACCGGCAATAACTCCAACTATGCTGCCCATACCGCCTAAAACAAGCATACAAAGCATTTCTATAGAACGCATAAAACCAAAATCACCTGGGCTTATTACTGTTATATAGCTTGCGTATAGCGCACCACCAAGCCCTGCAAATGCTGAACCGATTGCAAATGATAATATTTTATGGCTTGCAATATTTATACCCATCATTTGAGAGGCAACCTCATCTTCCCTGATACTTCTAAGAGCAAGGCCAAATTTTGAACGTTCAACAGCTGCCATAAATAATACAGCTAATACTACAAGCACAAGCACTAGTATTAGAGTTGTTTCACGCGGAATATCACTTAAACTTGTAGAAAGAAATTTAGTTCTGCCATTTATATCAACCTTTAAGTTAATTAAAACAACACGTACTATTTCACAAAAACCAAGGGTAGCAATCGCTAGATAATCGCCACGAAGTCTAAGTATAGGAACACTGAATAAGCCGCCAATAAGACCTGCCATAAGCGCTGCTAAAATTAAGGCCGCCCAAAAAGGAATACCAAGCATAAGCATTAAAAGAGCTGATGTATATGCACCAATACTGAAAAAAGCTGAATGACCTAAAGAAAGCTGACCTGTAACTCCTGTTATTAAGTTAAGCCCTAAAACTGTTATAATATTGATACCTGAAAATATTAATATCTGTACAATATCTATACCATACATTTTACACCTTCTCTTTCATTGTTTTGCCAAATATACCTGTTGGCTTAATTATAAGTATAAGTATTAAGATACCGAAAGCAATAGCATCTCTATATGATGATGATAAAAATGCTATACCAAATACTTCTGCAATACCTAAAATAATACCACCTGCAACAGCTCCAGGAATACTGCCTATACCGCCTAAAACTGCAGCTACAAACGCCTTTAAGCCATACATCATACCGATATTAGGGCTTATAACCTGATAATATGTGCCTACAAGCACACCTGCAATACCTGCAAGCGCAGAGCCTATAACAAATGTCATTGCAATTACTTTATCAGGATTTATACCCATAAGCCTTGCAGCGTTTAAGTTATGGGAAACTGCTCGCATAGCAAGCCCAAATTTTGTTCTATGAATTATATAAAATAATATGCCCATTAATATAAATGAAAAAACTATAATAAATATTTGAAGTAAAGAAACACTGAAACTTCCTATTTTTATAACCCCTGCACTGAAAGACATATTATATGGTTTATCTCCCTTGCCAAATAAAAGCATAACTAAATTAGAAAGTATCATAGACATACCTATGGCACTAATTAATGCATTAATTCTAGAATTGCCGCCTGCATTAGTTGCCTTAACTCTGCTGACTACAAGCCAGTATATAAGTATAAGAAATATAAATGATGCAAAAACTAAGCCTGTTAAATCAAAATACCATGCAAGATATGTAAATATGATAAAAGCAGTAATATATATTAATGTGTAAATAATAGTTTTTGTATTTTTTGCAGCAGCAAAAGATTTAATATTATTGCCTGCATACCTAATGAAAGCAAATGTCGAAAAAGAAAGTGCTGCAAGTATTACAATAAAAAGTAAAGCCACATCCATTTGAAAATGTTCTTTGCCAAGAACTGCCACTAATATAATAACAATAAGACCAACAGCCGAACCAATAATCGTTTTAGGAGAACCTTCTCTTAATGGTCTATAAGCTACACGTTCCACAAATAAACCAAGAAGTCCGCAAAAGACAGTTGCTGCAATTAAAGCAATTATTATTTTATAGTTAGATATAAATGCGTTTACGTCTGCCTGACTTAAGGTTGATGATACTAAAGCACCAATTAGAAAATCTGTTAAAAGCGTTACAGCAAAAAAACCTGCAAAGGCTCCTATCATAAAGATATCACCATGAGCAAAATTAATAAGCTTAATAATACCATAAACCATAGTGTAACCCAGGGCAATTAATGCATAAATACCGCCTACAGTTAAACCATTTAAAAGCTGCTGAATGATTTCCACAATCTTATTTCCCCATTTTCTTAAATTTTTTTATTTTATAAGTGGCTATTTTATCATAAAAAATCAGAAAAATATAGTGATTTTTTAATAATTTTATAAGAATGTAAAATCTAAAAACGATTGCAACACATTAAGCAGTCGTT
>DXAQ01000074.1 GCA_019116905.1 Candidatus Mucispirillum faecigallinarum
TGCTTATATCAAAAGAAATATTTAATTTTGGTGTTTCAAAATTATCTAAATTATTTATTTTTATATTTTTAAAATAATTTATTAATTCTGCATATTTATTATCTATTTCTATATGGCTTTTACTTCTTGTATCAGGAAATATAAAATCAGCGCTGTATTTTTCTGGAATCATTTCTTTAAAATCGCATACTTTTTCAACAAACTTACGAAAACCCTGCACAGATAAATCATTATATTTTATATGCTCTGCAATAAAATTAATTATATTTTTATGCTGGCTTATAATTAATGATACAGTTTTTAAAGGAATATCTTTTTTATCTATATAATCAAGTAAATTTTCAGGCAGATTTAATGATTTTTCTAACGTTTCAAAACTTTTTCTGCCCCTTATATTTTTTTCATGAAATATATTTATTTTATTAATATCTGCATTTAAAGTTTTATTTATCTCATAAATTTTTGCAAGTGTTTTAAATGAAATATTATTCATAAAGCTTACTGCTAGATTTACTGCATCACTTTCTTTATATTCTCCATAATAAATATATTCATTTACTTCTTTATTAAATCCGCTTATTTGATAATATTTATTATTAATAGATAAAGCAAATGCTGGCAGACTTTCATTTTCATAAATATTAAATAAATCTTTATTAATGTTTTCTATTCTTTTTATTTCCATAAACTACCTGCTGAAAATATCTGCATAGGATAAAAATATATCCATAATACAGTCAATATCGTTTGAGCAGTTATTTTGATACATAAACTGCATATCATCATGTATCTGCCTGTAATACTCTTTTATATTTTCTGGATAATAATTTTGCTCTGCTTTTTCCATTTTAAGAGTATAAAGCTTTTCAACATAAGCTTTAACTGTTAATAACTGACGGTAAGAACATACAAATACCTCACTTTCAGAATCAGAGTTTAGGCAGTCAATGCCTGCTGCCTCCTGTAATAATGGGTAAGATAGAGCCGGGTCTGTTAATTTGTTATTATCATTATCTGCTGCAGTTATATCTGTTTTTTTATAGTAATAAACAGGGAACATATTTGAACCTGCCTTATTATCTATTACATTAACTATAAATATATTATTATCTGTCTGGATAAATCCAATAAATACAGTATCTCCGTTATTAGATACTAATGTTTTATAATATTTACCGCTTGATAATACATTATCTATCTGAGCTGCAATATCTTTATTAATAATTTTTAAGTTTTTATTATTTACCATAAAAAGAATTTCTTCTTTTTCATTAAAATCATTATAATAGCTGGATGCTGCTAATACTACCTTATCTTTGCCAGTATTGATGACATAAAAATAAAGTTCATCTTCAATTAATTTTTTTGAAGTAAATTCCTGCAAATACTCCACATAATCGCTTACTGCTTTTTCTGTTTTTTTGCTGAATTTTGTATTATTTAATACACTTTCAAGCTGAAAAGGCATAATTTTCTGCCCACGTCTTTCTTTTACTTTATCCACATCTCCCATAGGGGACTGAGGCTCTCTATCATATACTACACTTATTAATATGTTATTATTGTATGAAAAAGTGCCCATATTTGAAACCTTGTGTAAAGCCATTGATTTATTACGTTTTGATGTTTCTGTATCTTGAAAGGCTGTAAGGGTTGAATAATTTTTACCATAATTAGTATTAAAATATTCTGGTGCACGCACTTCTATTTTTAAAAGTTTGTTTTCTGTTTCAGTAGTGTTTATAAGATATACCTGATTATCAAAAGGAAATATATATAGATGACCATTATAAACATTATTTGTGCAGTGCAGCGGGTTATATTTACTGCTGTCATATTCTTTATTACTTTTATCAAATAATTTAAAATATCTGGCATATAAAAAATCATACTTATTATTAAGGGGATTGTTTTCAAGTATTGAAAGAATAGAAAACTCCTTGACTTTGCTTACCTGTACCATTTCATAAAAACCGTCATTATATATATTAAAATATCCATTTTGAAAAAAAGCATATTTAAAAAGGTTATTATTTAATATATATTCTGCTGCCTTATTTTTATCTAAATTATCTTCACTATCCATTATAAATGTATAAAGTTTCACTAAACCATCACAGTATGCACTATTTTCACATATATTATTTGCACTTAAAAACTCAACCATTTGACCAGTTTCAAAGCCCTCGTCTTTCATCATCATTAATTCATTACGCTGAGAAGTAATAGAGCCAAGTCCGTCTTCTATATACATAGTAAGCACACTGTAAAATTTATCTTCCATACTGCTTTCTTCTTTTAAAATATCACGTGCTTTTGTTAAAGCTCTGTTACGCCATGCAAAATTTCTCGTATCACTTATCATATTATATTCATCAGGTGATATTTCATAAGCGATACTTCCTTGAATAAATTTATCAGAACATGCAAGCTGTGTATCTTTTGATTCATCATAAAAATAACCAAGTTTAAATATATCATATATTTCTTCTGCATTTTCTTTAAACTGGCTCTGCATTTCTTTAAGGGCATAAGCTGTAATAATTTTTGCCTGCTCTTTTGTGCTGCCGTTATTTAAAAATTCATAATAAATATTATCTGATGAATTTTCTAAACTTTTTCTTGTAACATATTTTCCGCTGTTCATACCAAAAATATATTTATCATTAATATCTATATTTTCTTCTTCATTATTAATATGTTGAGCAAAGGAAAAAGATGATGTAAATAAAGTGATAATTAAAATATATATTAACTTATTCATTACATTCTCCCATTATTTAACGCTTCTAAAAGTTCATCACTTTTAATAATACAGTCTTTTTTACCTGCACATCTATTTTTATATAAATACTGTGCCATAATCATGGCTTCCCTGCTGCTGCACAATTCTGCCATTTTATCATTTTTATCTTCTAAACAGTTAACACCGCGTCTTAATTTAAATAGTTTATTTATATCTGGCTGCTGGTCCCTTATATTGCCATTCCATACAACATTTGCTTTGCCATTTTCATATACTATATAATCTTTTTGAATATAGTCATAGCTGTATTCGCTTAAAATTAATGGAAGATAACTGTCTTTCATAACAGATGTTATTTCCCCATAGCTTGTATCAAAATATGCAGGGTTTCTAAACTCCACCTTTAATGGTTTATCATCTTTCATAATAACAGTATAAACTACACCATTTAATGGCAGAAAATATACTGGGTTATCATATAAAACATCATAATTATTTTGAAAATTATATGTGGATAAGTTTTTATCTTCTTTTGCTGGCACTAATTCTCTCATTATATTTGCTGTATCCTGCAGATTATTATATTTTACAAAAAATGGATTTACTGCAAACTTATTTTCTCCTCTTAAAGTTACTGCAACAGGTATATAATCATTATCGTTTAAATAATTATATATTCCGCCTTTTGATAGCACCTGATTAATAAAACCTTTGTCAATGCTGTCTCTTAATATTTCCACAACACCTGTATTATCATTATATGCAACATAAGTTAAAAGAGCAGTTAATTCTTTATTAAGTTTGCTGTTAAATATTTCTACATTTAAGCCCCCTAATTCTTTCCACAGGGCTGCATGTTTTTTTATGTTATCAAGCTGATAAAGCTCATCCTGAGCAAGATAAGAAATAGCAATCATTAAATGAGCATCTGCCTTTATTTTATCATCTTCATTTTTTAAATTATTTTCAAGGGCATATAAAATCATATTCCTTGCTTTTAAAAGTGCTAAATTTTTATTGCGATATAATATAGTATCTTTTGAATAATCATACATGCACTGCTTTATTTCATTTGAATATTTTAATCTGCCAAAAAACTCACTTTCAGGAAAACAATAATTTCTAAATGATGACTGATTAAGCATTTCTTCTTTATTATAAAAATACATTGCAATAATTTTATATGCATCATTTAAATCCGTGCCTTCACTTAAAAACTTTAAAGCAGGCTGGTTTTCTGTATCAGTTTTATATTTTTCTAAATCTAAATCGCTCTCTAATATATAGAATTTAGGAAAATATTTTTCATAATCTTTTTCTTTTGAAACATCCAGCAAAAAGGCATCTTTTGCGTTTTTATTATATTTATTTGTGCCTGCATTCATATAAAAATTGATATCATGCTTATAAAAAAGAGTATAATTTTTTGGAGCTTGTACATTTTCAGCATTAAAGTTATCATCTTTTTTGCAGGCAGAAAATAAAACTAAAAATGATAATAATATATAAAATTTTTTCATACTTATTTTCCTTCCCTGCTGCCATCAAACATTGCATCAACAAAACTTTCTGCATTAAATGGGCGTAAATCATCTATTCCTTCCCCAAAACCAATATAGCGCACAGGAAGTTTTAATTCATCTACCACTCTTATGGCTACCCCGCCTTTTGCAGTGCCGTCAAGTTTTGTAAGCACAACACCATTTATATTTACTGCGTCTTTAAACATTTTTGCCTGCTGCAAAGCGTTCTGGCCGCTTGTAGCATCAAGCACAATCAAACTTTCCTGCACAGGATAGCCAAGTGCTTTTTCTGCCACTTTATATATTTTTATAAGTTCCTGCATAAGATTATGTTTTGTATGCAGTCTGCCTGCTGTATCTGCAATTAATACATCAATATTTTTTGCCTTTGCACTCATTATGCCGTCATGGATAACAGCTGCCGGGTCGCTGCCGTCTGGCTGCCTTATAACTGGAATATCAAGCCTTTGCCCCCATACTGCCAGCTGGTCTGCAGCTGCCGCCCTAAATGTATCACCTGCTGCAAGCATAACAGATTTTCCTGCCCTTTTATACATATTTGCAAGTTTTGCAATACTTGTAGTTTTTCCTGCCCCATTTACTCCAGAAACAAGCACAACATAAGGCTTATTAGTCATATCTTCCTGAAAATTATCTACACTTTCTAATATTTCTATAAGCGTCTGTTTTAAAGCATCAAGAAGTCGTTCAGAATCTTTAAGAGTGCCTCTTGTATACTCACTGCGGACTTTTTCAATAATCATATCAGCAGCCTGAGGCCCAATATCTGCTGTAATTAAAAATTCTTCTAATTCTTCTAATAAATCATCATCAATAGTTTTTCTGCCTAAAAATATAGTGGAAAGCCCTTCACGAAATTTACCGGAAGTTTTTTTCATACCCTTTTTTAAATTATCTTCACTATGTTTATCTTTTTTGAAAAAATCAAATAAGCCCATACTATCCTCAATTTAAGTTATTAATGCATAGTATTCTATTATAATTCTTTTTAAAGTTCAATAAAAGAATATAAAAATAAATATTGTCTTTATCATAATAGTAGTTTAAAATAAGAATATAAAATTATATGGAGTATTTAATGCAGAAGATTATTCTTACTTTTTTTATAATATTATCTTTATTTTATATAGAAACAGACAGTGTTTTTGCTCAAGAATCTAATACAAGCCTTTTTATTCAGGCTAAGCAGTTAAGTTTAAATGGTAATTATAAAGATGCAGCAGATTTATTAAAAGAAATACTAAAAAATGAAAAATCTATGTATATTTATGATTTTCTTATAGAAAACCAGTTAAACGCAGGGCTTATTGATGAAGCTCTTGAAACTGCTAAAAAAGCAGGCTCTGATTTTCCTAAGGAAGCTAAATATCTTCATTTAACAGCAACAATTTATAAAACTTATAAAAATAATACAAAAGCAGCTTATGAATATATGGAAAACTGCTTAAAACTTTTTGCTAATGTAACAGACAACCCAGATTATGCCCTTTATGCTGCTTTACTTGCAGCTGAGCTTAAAGATTATAAGCGTGCATTAAATATAGTTAATGCTTTAATTAAAAGAGATGAAGAAAACTCTCAATATTATATTGTCCGAGCAGATATTTATTCTGCTCAAAATAAAAATAAGCAGGCAGTTAAAGATTTAGAAAAGGCAGTAAAACTTGATAATAATAATACTGCAAAGCTGATGCTTGCAGAAATCTATCTTATGCAGGGTAATGAAGATAAAGCAATCGTTCTTTTAGAAGAAGTAAGCCAGGAAAATGAAAATTTAAGCGCTGTAATTGAGCAGAATATTGGTAAAATATATACTGACAGCGGCAATTTTGATAAAGCAATAGAAGTATATAGAAGGCTTGCAGATAAGCTTTATGGCAAATCAAAAGCCATTATATTAATGCAGCTTGGTGATGTGCTGAATAAAGCAGGTAAATATGAGGAGGCTGGGCAGGTTTTTGAAGAATTAACTACACTTGCCCCAAATGACACTGTTAACTACTATATTGCAGGCAAATTTTATGAATATACAAAAAACTATGATAAGGCTGAAAAAATGTATCTTGGTGCATTAAATATTAATCCGACTTATGCACAAACATTAAAACGGCTTGCTGTTGTATATCTTTTGCAGGATAGAACAAAAGACGCACTTAAATATATAAATATGATAGATGAAGTTGAGCAGGACGTAGACTACTACCTTTTAAAAGCAGAATGTTATTCTATTGATAAAGACAAGAAATCTGCAATCAACATATTAGAAGAAGCATTAAAATTAAACCCAACAAATACGCAGGTTCTTGCCTTTTTAGCATCGCTTTATGAAGAAGAAGGCAATAAAGAAAAAACTATGGAGCTTATTGAAAAAGCCCTTGAAATTGAACCTAATAATCACCTTTTCCAAAACTTTTTAGGATATATGTATGCAGAAACAGGCACAAACCTTGATGAAGCACTTAACTTAATAGAAAAAGCTTTAAAACAGGAGCCTGAAAATGGTGCCTATCTTGACAGCTTAGGCTGGGTATATTACAAAAAGAAAGATTATAAAAAAGCATATAAATATATTAATGAAGCCTTAAAATATATGCCTGATGAAAAAGAATTATTAGACCACTTAAATGCTGTAAAAAAAGCTATGGGGAAATAAATATATAAGGTTTATAAAATATGAAAAAAATAGCATTTATTATTTTATGCACTGCCTTACCTGTAATATTTAACGGCTGCACTTTAACAAAATATCATATTGATTCATCAATGACAATTAATAATGCAGCTGCGCTGACAGCTAAAAATACCCCTTATTTATGCAGTTACAGGGGCAGAGCTGCTGTAAGTATTGAAAGCACACAGCAAAATATTTCTTTTTCTATATTATTAAATAAAAAATGCAGTGATGATGCATTAATAAATGTATTAGGGGCTTTAAATAACCCTGTTGCATCTATAAAATACGAAAATAAAAAGGTAGAAGTAAAAACACAAAGCAGCCAAAATACAGAAGATATTAAAAAAATTGCAGATAACTCTATTTTTCATATAATCAGCTTTTTTAAAACACCCCAGCAGCTGCCTGAAAGTGATAAATACAGCATCTCTTTTAGTAATTCATCGTATATTTTTACAAATAAAGAGGGAAATAAACTGTATGCTGATGATAAATTCAGGCTTTATAAATACGTTACAGGCAGTATTACATCAGAATATTTATGGGAAGATGATAATAACATATTAAAATCCATTACAGTTTCAGCTCCAGAAGGCAAAGTTACTGTAAAATTTTTAAATAAAAACGGGTGGAGTGCAGAAAATGAAGGCTGAAACATATACTTACTTATGCCCTGCAAAAGTAAATCTTTTTTTATATGTTTTAGGCAAACGCACTGACGGATACCATAATATATTTACTCTTTTTTACCCCATATCTCTTTATGATACACTTATACTTGAAAAGTCAAATAAAACAGAAATTATTTGCAGTCAAAAAGGCATACCACTTGATGATAATAATATTATAATAAAAACTCATAATATTTTAAAAGAAAAATATAACCTGCATGATAATTTTAAAATAGAATTAATAAAAAATATTCCCTCAGGTGCAGGACTTGGTGGCGGCAGCTCTGATGCAGCAAACTATTTAAAAGCAGTAAATGAAATAAGCTGCCTTGGTTTAGATTATAACCAAATGGCAGAGATTATGGCGATGGTTGGAAGTGATACAGTATTTTTCTTAAAAGATATGCCTCAGCTTGCCATGGGCAGAGGAACAGAACTTTCTGCTGCTCCAAAACTTCCTGACCTTTATTTTGTAATAATAAACCCAAATATACACGTTTCTACAAAAGAAATTTATAACAGCAAAAATTTAGAATTGACTAATCCTAATACTATCAATATGATAAAAAAAGAATATACTTTTCAGGAATTAAAAAGTATAATGAAAAACGATATGCAGCAGGCAGTTTTTTTAATGCATAAAGAAGTGAAAGATATTGTAGACTTTTTAAATAATTATACAAATGGTATAGCATTAATGAGCGGCTCAGGCTCTACTGTTTTTGCAGTGTATCCTGATAAATCAGCACAGGAAGATGCTTTTAATAAGGCTAAAAATAATTTTAAAACATATTTTATAGAAAAAGCGGCTGTTGCTGCAAGAGGTTGAAATGGATTTTTTAATTTTTTCAGGTAACTCTAATAAGAGTTTAGCAGAAGGTATTGTTGCCCGCCTTGGTATGAGGCTTGGTGCAGCTACTGTATCAAAATTTTCTGATGGAGAAATAATGATAAAAATCAACGAAAGCGTTCGCGGACGTGATGTTTTTGTTGTGCAGCCTACAAATGCCCCGTCTGATACAAACCTTATGGAGCTTATGATTATGGCTGATGCTTTAAAAAGAGCATCTGCAAACACTATCACTGCAATTATGCCATATTTTGGATACAGCAGGCAGGATAGAGCAAGTGAACCACGTGTGCCTATCACTTCAAAACTTGTTGCTAATTTAATTACTACATCAGGTGTTGACAGGGTTGTTACAATGGATTTACATGCTGGTCAGATTCAAGGTTTCTTTGATATACCTGTTGATAACCTTTATGCACTCCCTGTTTTTTATAAATATATGCAGGATAATAATTTATGTAATGAAGATACAGTTATTGTATCTCCAGATGCTGGTGGTGTTGCCCGTGCCAGAACTTATGCAAAAAAATTCGGTATGCCTCTTGCTATTATTGATAAACGCCGTTCAAGCCCTAATGTTGCAAAAGTTATGCATGTTATCGGTGATGTAGCAGGTAAAAAATGTATATTAATAGATGATATGATTGATACAGCAGGCACGTTAACAGAGGCAGCAGCTGCCTTAATGGAAAATGGTGCAGTCAGTGTAAAAGCTATGGCAACACACGGTATCCTTTCAGGCCCTGCAATAGACAGGATTGGTGCAAGTGTTATTGAAAAAGTTATCATTACTGATACAATAGATAATACAAGGCTGAAAGATTTTGCTAAACTTGAAATTCTTTCTGTATCAGGTATACTTGCTACTTCTATTGAAAGAATACATAATAAAGAAAGTATCAGCTCACTTTTTACAGGTGATTAATAGATGATAAAACTGATTGCAGGGCTTGGCAACCCGGGAGATAAATACAGAGGCACTCGTCATAATATTGGCTTTGATGTAATAGACATACTTGCTGATGAGCTTAATATTTCATGGCAGGATAAATATGATGGTGCATTTGCAGAAGTAAAATATAATGGCGAAAAATTATTTTTATTAAAGCCTTATACTTTTATGAATTTATCAGGTAAATCTGTTGCAGCTGCTGCAAACTTTTATAAGATTAATTCAGGGGATATTTTTATTATTCATGATGAAATGAATATCCCCTATAATACATTAAAAATACGCCATAACGGCTCAGCAGGCGGCCATAACGGCTTAAAATCTATTATTGAATGTTTAGGAACGCAGGAGTTTCCACGTTTAAAAATGGGTATCGGCAGAGATAATTCAAAAGATGTTGTAAGCTACGTTTTAGGCAGATATAAGCCTGAAGAAGCAGCCCTTTATAATGATTTTTTAAAAAAAGGCGTAGAAGCAGTATTAGAAGTATTAAATAACGGCATACAAAAAGCCATGACTATTTATAATAAATAGTGATAAATTTATAAGTATTTTTTTAAATTAAAAGCCTAGTAAATGGCTATAATATAGGGGGACAGTATGGATTTTACAAGCTATACTTTTTTTATTCCTGTAATAGGGATAGTAGGTATTTTAGCTGCCTTCATCATATATCAGGCAGTGAAAAAGCAGCCTGCTGGCAGTAAAGAAATGCAGGAGATTGCATCATCTATTCATGAAGGTGCTATGGCGTTTCTTTTTAGAGAGTATAAAGTTTTGGCAGTTTTCATCATTATAGTTGCACTGCTTATGGTATTTGCGCCAGGTCTTGGTGTAAAAACTGCAGCTGCCTTTATATTTGGTGCTGTAAGTTCTGTGCTTGCAGGTTTTTTTGGAATGAGTGCTGCTACAAAAGCCAACGTTCGCACATCAGAAGCTGCAAGAAGTTCTGGTCTTGCAAAAGCATTATCAGTTTCATATAACGGTGGTGCTGTTATGGGGCTTGCTGTTGCATCCCTTGGTTTATTTGGTGTAGGTGTATTATTTATACTGCTTGGTTCTCCTGAAAATGCTCAATATATTAACGGTTTTGCAATGGGTGCATCAAGTATTGCCCTTTTCTCTCGTGTTGGTGGTGGTATATATACAAAGGCTGCCGATGTAGGTGCAGATTTAGTGGGCAAGGTAGAAGCTGGTATTCCAGAAGATGACCCTAGAAACCCTGGCGTTATTGCAGATAACGTTGGTGATAACGTTGGCGATATTGCTGGTATGGGTGCAGATATATTTGAATCTTATGTAGGCTCAATTATTGCTACAATTGCAATAGCTGCAACAGCAGGAGCTGCAACTATTACTACATTAACCCCAACACTTTCAAATGAAGCAGGACGTTCTGCCTTAATGCTTACTCCATTAATGTTTGCTACACTTGGTTTAATAGCTTCATTAATAGGTGTAATCTCTATGAAAATATTAAAAAATTCTGACCCTGCAAAAGCACTGCGTTATTCTACATTTATAGGTGCAGGCTTATTTTTAATATTTGCCTTTTTTGGTGTAACAGGCTTGCTGCAGGTTTCTGTAAATGTATTTTATGCAGTATTATGCGGTACATTAGCAGGTACTTTTATAGGTTTGATTACAGAATTTTATACATCAGGCTCTCCTATGATGAGAATTGCACGCGCATCAAAAACAGGGCCTGCTACAAATATTATACAAGGTTTTGCAGTAGGTCTTGAATCTACTATATGGCCTATTTTAATAATATGCGCTGCAATTATTATCAGTTTTCAGCTGGCAGGGCTTTATGGTATAGGTATCGCCGCAGTTGGTATGCTTGCAACAGTTGGTGTAACAATGACAGTTGATGCTTACGGCCCTATTGCAGATAATGCAGGCGGCATATCTGAAATGAGCGGATTGGGCCATGAAGTTCGTAAAATTACAGATAATCTTGATTCTCTTGGCAATACTACAGCTGCAATGGGTAAAGGTTTTGCAATAGGTTCTGCAGCCTTAACAGCACTTGCACTTTTTTCTGCCTATGCAGCTGCAGCAAATGTAACAAGTATTAATTTAACTGACCCATACGTTATTGTAGGTACATTTATTGGCGGTCTTTTACCATTTATTGTAGGTGCATTAACAATGACTTCTGTTGGCAAGGCAGCAGGTAAAATGGTGGAAGAAATCAGAAGGCAGTTTAGAGAAATCCCTGGACTTTTAGAAGGCAAAAAAGGTGTTAAACCAGACCCAAAAAGATGCGTAGATATTTCTACAAGTGCCGCATTAAAAGAAATGATTTTACCAGGAGTTTTAGCAGCAGTTATGCCTGTATTAATAGGCTTTACACTTGGTAAAGAGGCTCTTGGCGGTATGCTAGGAGGGGCAACTGTTACAGGTGTATTACTTGCACTGCTTATGGCAAACTCAGGTGGCGCATGGGATAATGCTAAAAAAGCAATAGAAAAAGGCGAAGTTGAAGGGGAAGAAAAAGGAAGTGAAGCCCATAAAGCTGCAGTTGTAGGCGATACAGTTGGAGACCCTTTTAAAGATACATCAGGTCCTGCAATGAATATATTAATTAAATTAATGAGTATTGTTGCTTTAATTATTGCGCCGATACTTGCAAACTTATAAAACATAATATGATAATATGGGTGGTGGATAAATTACTTTCACCACCCATTTTTTATGATAAAATACTTTTAAAATTTATATTTTCTGCTATATTATAATTATGGGGCAGCTTATGGCAGAAAATAATTCACTAATAGAAATTCATGAAGGCAGAAAACATATATATTATTTCCTTTCTCGTTTTTTTATAGATATACCTGATGAAAATATGTATGAACAAATATCATCAATTATTCCAGCTTTTTCTATTATTACAGTAAATAATATGATTAAAGAAGGAGTAATCGGTCTTGAACATTTCACCTCTAAAAGAAATAAAACAAAAGGCGAAGAAAGAATATTATTTGATAATGATATATTAAACGATTATTCAATACTTTTCTGCCAGAAAGATAAAGTACATCTTTTCCAGTCTGAATATTTAGCTCCTTATAATAAAACATTAAAAGATGAGCTTGCATATTTTTATAAACAGTATGGTTTTGAAATTGAAGATAACAATAATACTGACCATATATCATATCAGCTTTCCTTTATGGGTTATTTATCAGGTATGCAGGCTTTAAATTTATATAAAGAAAATAATGAAATGTATCACCATTTATTACAAGTGCAGTTAGAGTTTATAAATAAATATTTAATGACATATATACATAATTTTTTTAAAGCTGTTGAAAAAATACCAGAAAGCGCACTGCTTTATTACGCAGGAGCTGCACTTATTACTGGTTTTATAGAGTATGATAAAAGCTTTTTAGAAAAAATGATTAATCAGTAGAAATAAAAAATAACTATCCCATATTTCTAAGGATAGTTATTTTAAAAAATAAAATCAATTTACGCTTTATTTGTATTAAGTGTTGTTTTTACCTGTAAAGATACAATAAGTCCTATTATTACAATCACAAGGCAAAGCATAAATCCATATTTTGTGCCGTGAATATATATATCATCAAGTCCTGCATTATATGATTTTTTCACACCGTAAGATAATAAAACAGAAGCTAATGCTGTACCTGCTGCTCCTGCTGTCTGCTGTAATGTGCTTAATATTGCAGTGCCGTCTGCATTATACTGCTGAGGAAGTGCATTTAATGCATTAGTTTGTGCAGGTACCTGACATGAGGCTGCTCCCATCATAAATGATACATAACCTATTAATGTTAATGTATAATTTAAGTCTACAAATACTAAAAAAAACATTGAAAGGCTCATTATTATAAAGCCTGGAATCAGTGATTTTTTAGCGCCTAATTTAGAATATTTTGCACCCATTACAGGAGCTAAAAGTCCTGAAAAAAATGTGCCTGGCAGCATAATAAGTGATGCATGAAAAGCATTGACCCCAAACCCTTTTTGGGCAAGTATCGGTATTAAAAAAGAAAGTGCTAAAACGGAGGCCATAGGCATACATACTGTTATAAGCCCCAGCGTAAACATTTTATATTTTAGTATCCTTACATTCATTAAAGGATATTTTACTTTTAACTGCAAATATATAAATACTGCCAAAAATATAAAGCTTAAAATTATAAGTAAAAGTCCATAATTTGTAGAAAAATAACTAAGCCCCATAATAAATGATACAAGACCTGCACTGCTTACTATAAAAGATTTTATATCTAAATGATATTCCTCCCCTTTTCTAATATCTCTAATAGCAGCACTGCCCATTAAAAAAGATACAACAAGTATAGGCAGCATAAAAAGAAATACCCAGCGCCAGCCAAGATATTCTGCTATTATACCACCAACAACAGGACCTAATACTGGTGCAAAGCTTACTACAAGCCCTACTATTCCAAGTAATGTGCCACGCTGATATGGTGTTGTTTCTTCAAGCACAATATTTGTAAGCAAAGGCAGAGAACAGCCTGTACCAACTGCCATAATAAGCCTGCCTAAAAGCAGCATAGTAAAGCTGTTTGCAAATGCACCCATAAGCGTGCCTGTTATAAAAACTATTACTGCAAACCTAAAAAGAAGTTTTGTAGATACTGTCTTAACTAAAAATGGAGAAAGTGGAATAGCAGCTGCCAGTAAAAGCAGAAATCCTGATGTAAGCCACTGAACTGCAACTGCTGACACATGGAATTCCTCCATTAAATGCGGGGATATTATTGCAAGGCTCGTTTCTGAAAAAATCCCCATAAAAGTAAGGATAGCAAGGGATACTACCGTTACAAGGAGCCTTGCAGGAAAAGTTTTGCTCATAAATTCACCTGCATATTTGATAATATACAGAAAAAGATGTAATTATACCAGCTGAATACCGTCTTTCCAGTTACTGTATGCTGTTTTGATTATTTCAACACATGCATCAATACCCATATCGCTGTTAACGCTTAAATGGTATGAACGCATATCGCCCCATTTTTTATCGGTATAATAATCGTAATATGCTGCCCTGTCTTTATCATATCTTTGAATGAAAGCTTTTACGTTGCCAACTTTATCGCCATAAAGTTTTGTAATTCTTTCAATCCTGTTAGATATAGATGCATACACAAATACATTTAAAACGTCCTGTCTGTTTTGTAATACATAATCGGCGCATCTGCCTACAATAACACAGTCGCCATCATCAGCTATTTTAGATATTACTTCTGATTCTGCTTGAAATACTACATGGGTTAAAGGCATCTGCAAAGTTACATCATAACCTGCATATTTAATAGCTTCCTCTCTATAAAGTTCCGCCTCGTTAATAAATTTTTCTGATAGACCGCTTTTCTCAGAAATCATTTCAACAAGGCCTCTATCGTAAAATGGAATATTTAACTGTTCTGCAAGCGCTTTACCGATAATCCTGCCGCCAGAACCATACTCCCTGCTTATAGTGATAATACAGCCAGCCATAACTGCCTCCTTAATATATACTACTTCAAATACATAGTAACACACAGATTTTTAAAATACAAGAAGTATGTGGCTTGTATCCATGAAATGTAAAATCTAAAAACGGTTGCAACAACTTAAGTAGTTGTAATCGTTCTAAACTATTTCTACTAAAAAATACATTCTTTTAATTATATTAATAATTTATAATATCTCTGTAGAAAAAGTGAGTGTAATCTAGCAAGAAATATAAAATATTATATTAGTATATAAAACAGATTTTTATAAAATGCATTTTAAAAAAGATAATGATAGAATGAAACATAGATTAAATGGTTTGAATCCTGTAAAATACAGAACTCAAACTATATAAATTCAAATTTGTCCAAAAATTTAGGTTTGCCTCACTTGAAAAACAGGCTTTTTTATGCCTGATTTTTAAAAGGAATATCTAACTATAAATAAAATTACCAAAACCCTCAATAGAACTAATACTCTTGAGTCTGTATACATACTGATTTATTTTACTGGATCAAAAATCATCTATAAAATTTATCATTAGCACAGATGCCGCTTCTTTCCATTTCTACACCTTGAGTAGCCATCTTACCATTTTTAATAGAATACATAGGTGTCATAAAACAACCAAAATAATTAGCTTTCCAATATGAAGACTTAGTCCTATAATCACCTATAGGATACATTATTGTTACTTGATCTGTTAGGTACATAACATAATAATAAACTCCATATCGCTCTTTACCATTTTCCATATATTTATAATTAGTTTTTTTAATGGTAACATATTTTAATACCTCTGATCTAGACAATAATTTAACTTCGTCATCAAGATAGTTAAGTAGCATTTCTCCTTTATTTAATTGGCTTTTTAAATCAGCAGGTAGATATTGATTAATTTCATCTACAGTGGCAAGGACAGTTTGTTCTTCAGCATACGAATTAGATGATATAAATAAAAACATAATAAGTGATAAAAATGTGATTTTTTTCATGCATTTTACTCCAGTATATTTTTTTATACATATTTGTATATGTTGAACAATAATATAGTTTTTTTATTTTGTAAAGTATCTTTTTACTGCACACCTTTTATGATAAATTGTATAATAAAAAATATAATGACAATTTTTTATAGATGTATTAAATTATAATTGATTAATTATGTTGTATAGAGGAAATTATGAGTAATTTAGTAATAGCTGGAAGACAGTTTAAAAGCAGACTTATGATTGGAACTGGCAAATTCCAATCATCATCAGTTATGAAAGAAGCCCTTGAAGCATCAGGCGCTGAAATAGTAACTGTTGCTTTAAGGCGTGTTGATATTAATAATACTAATGATGATATACTAAGCCACATAGACAGCAAAAAATATCTGCTTTTACCAAATACATCAGGTGCAGTTAATGCAGAAGAAGCAGTCCGCCTTGCAAGGCTTGCCAGAGCAGCAGGATGCGAACCATGGGTTAAGCTTGAAGTAACGCCAGACCCATACCATTTACTGCCAGACCCTGTGGAAACGTTAAAAGCAGCTGAAATACTTGTAAAAGAGGGCTTTAATGTTATGCCTTACATTAATGCAGACCCTGTTTTAGCAAAACATTTAGAGGAGGCAGGCTGCGTAACAGTTATGCCACTTGCTGCTCCTATCGGCACAAATAAAGGTATAAAAACACTAGAAATGGTAAAAATCATTATAGAAAATGCAAATGTACCTGTAGTTATTGATGCAGGTCTTGGGCTGCCAAGCCATGCAGCAGAGGCTGTAGAAATTGGTGCTGATGCTGTGCTTGTAAATACTGCAATTGCAGCAGCTGCAAATCCTGTGAAAATGGCACAGGCTTTTAAATATGCAGTGCAGGCAGCAGAAATGGCAGTTGAAGCATGCCCTGCCCCTGTTTCTAACTATGCAAGCCCATCAAGCCCTGTAAAAGGTTTATTAAAGGATATACTATAATGAGCTTTTATGATGTTATAAAAGAATACCCTTATGAATATGTGCATGATTTAATATATAATGCTGATGAAAGTATTATTAAAAATGCTCTTTATAAAGATAATATTCAAGAAACAGAATTAGCTGCTCTTTTAAGCCCAAAAGCAGAAAAATATTTAGAAGAAATGGCAGAAATTTCCCATAATATTACTTTGCAGCGTTTTGGAAAAACTATTCGCATATATGCTCCCATATATCTTTCAAACTACTGCACAAACAGCTGTATTTACTGCGGATTTAACCGTAAAAATAAAATTCCGCGTGTTGCTTTAACTATGGAAGAAATAGAAAAAGAGGCTAAAATTGTATCAAGTTACGGCATAAAAAATGTTATACTTGTAACTGGAGAAAATATTAAAAAGTTTTCTTTTGAAATGCTTATAGATGCTGTAAAATTATGCACTAAATATTTTCCATTTGTATCAATAGAAGTGCCTTCACTTACTTTTGAGCAGTATAAAGCACTTCATGAGGCAGGAGCAGACGGGCTTACAATGTTTCAGGAAACTTATATTGAAAAATTATATCCTGAATTTCACCCGGCAGGTCCAAAATCTGATTACTTATACAGGCTGGATACTCCTGAGCGGGCAGCTTCTGCTGGTATGCGCTTTATTGGGCTTGGTGCTTTGCTTGGGTTAACAGATTACAGAATTGATACATTTTATATGTGCCTGCATGCAAAATATTTATCAAAAAAATACTGGCGAAGTCTTATATCATCATCTTTTCCTCGTATAAGGCACGCAGCAGGAGAATATAAACCAGAGCATGAAGTAAGTGATAAAAATTTACTGCAGTTAATTTTTGCATACAGAATGTTTCTGCATGATGCAGGTATAAATATATCTACACGTGAGCCTGCTGATTTAAGAGATAAACTTGTATATCTTGGAGCAACTATTATGAGTGCTGGTTCAAAAACAGAGCCTGGTGGTTACGCACTTGCTCAGGAAGATGCAGCACAGTTTTCAATAGAAGATAACAGGTCAGTAGAAGAATTTTGCAGTAAAATCAAATCACTTGGCTTTGACCCAGTATTAAAAGACTGGGATAATTCTATGCAGGGCATAAATTTTGCTAAGTAAAAAAATAATAGTTGATTTATACTAAATTTATAATAAAATATTTGGTAGGGTATGAAAAAGTTTTTATTTTTATTGTTCTTTTTGGGGCTGCTTGCAGGCGGTGGAGCTTATTTATATTTTTCAGATTTTGCACTTATAAAAAAATATGTTACTCCACGTATACCTGAAAGTGTAATGTCAAAAATACCAGACAAGGTAAAAGGTTATATTGAAGAAAAAGATAACATTACAAAATCATTAGATGAGCTTGGTGCTCCTCTTGATGTGCCTGTGAATAAGTTTGATTCTCAGTATGTTTCAAATGACAACCCTATTTTTCAGGCTTTTAGAAAAGGCACAAAATATGAAATTATTAAGACAATAGATAATGCCAGCAATGTAGATATTTTTGATGTTACAGGCAGGACACCGCTTATGTATTCTGCTTTCAGAGATGATACAAGTATTGCTGAAATTTTATTAAACAAAGGGGCAGATATTAATTTTAAAGACAGATGGGGTCATACTGCCTTAATGTATGCAGCAAAATACGGCAATGAAAATATGGTAGACTATTTTCTTTCAAAAGGTGCAGATGTAAATGTGGTAGGCACAGACGGTGAAACTCCTGTTTCTGCTGCTGCTTTTGATGGAAATGTTAATGTACTTTCTAAATTTATAGATAACGGTGCAGATGTAAATATTCAAGATGATTATGGTAATACGCCTGTAATGAAAGCAGCAATTAACGGCAACCAGCAGGCGCTGTCATTACTAATAGATTATGGTGCTAATGTAAACAAGCAGAATAAAGACGGCTTAACTGCATTAATGCTTGCAGCAGAAAGCGGCAGATATAATACAGCAAAACAGCTTTTAGATAATGGGGCAGATACTACTATAAAAGATAATGCCGGAGAAAATGTATTAGACCATGCACGAAAATTTGGTCATGACCATATTGTTGCTCTCCTTAGGCAGTATATGGTAGTAGATGAACCAAAAATAGAAAATAACGGCACTATAAAAATTAATAATATAAATAATAACGATACAAATATAATAATGCACTAAAATATATCAAGGGTATAAGTATATGGTTGAAAATCTTAAAAAAGAAATTGAAGAAGCTTATAAGGCGATTTCCCCTTATGTAAAAAATATTCCACTTTATCATTCCTCATCATTTTCAGAAAATTATGGGGCAGGAATATATTTTAAACTGGAAAATCTGCAGCGAACTGGTTCATTTAAAGTGCGTGGTGCTTTAAACGCTATATTAAAAAATCAAAAACAATGTGCTAATGGAGTTATTACAGCAAGCGCAGGCAACCATGCTCAAGGTGTTGCTTTTAGTGCAAAACTGATAGGCGTTAAAGCTGTCATTGTTATGCCTGTGCATACTCCCCTTGTAAAAATAAATAATACTAAGGCTTATGGTGCAGAAGTAGTGCTCCACGGTGAAACTTATGATGATGCAGCTACTATGGCAGAAATTTTAGCTGATGAAAAAGGGCTTTATTTAATCCACCCTTTTAATAATATAGATGTTATTGCAGGACAGGGCACTATTGCTGTGGAACTATTACAGGAAATGCAGGACGCTGATAATGTTATTATTCCTGTCGGCGGCGGCGGGCTTGCTTCAGGCATAGCATCATACTTAAAAGAATCAGGAAGCAAAGCAAAAATAATCGGTGTGCAGTCAGAAGCTGTAAGCGGTATGACTGCATCTTTAAGAAAAAGACGAATTGTCAGAGTTACAGGCTCCTCTATCATTGCAGAAGGTATATCTGTTAAAACTCCTGGCGATTTAACTTATGAAATATGCTCAAAATATCTTGATGATATAGTTACAGTTTCTGAAAATATGATTGCAGCCTCTATCCTTGAATATATGGAAAAAGCAAAATTAGTAGTAGAGGGTGCAGGTGCTGCCCCACTTGCTTCTATAATGTCTAGAACTATTGATTTTAAAGATAAAAATAATATATTAATAGTATCAGGCGGTAATATTGATATTAATATGATTTCAAGAATAATAAGCAAAGGTATGTCTACATCAGGCAGATTTTTAGAAATCACATTAAATCTTAAAGATATTCCTGGCTCACTTGCTCACATTACAAAATTTTTAGCAGATGAGGGAGCAAATATATTAGATATACGCCATGACAGGTTTGGTGCAGGGCTGCCTATTGGTTTTTCAAGAGTTAATCTAGAACTTGAAACAAAAAGTATGGAGCATATAGAGCAGATTGTAATTTCCTTGAAAAAAGCTGGGTTTGATGTTACTGTATGTTAGTATATATTCATAAATGGAGTAAGGAGTTAGTATGAGAGCAGAGTATCTTAACTGTGTTATGGCTGGCGTATTAGATGTGATGCACCAATGTTTTCATGTAGAATGTAAAAAAGGCCAGCCTTACGTGTATCATTATGATATTAATTTGAATCATTTATCTGCTGTTATACGTATGGCTGGTGATAAAAAAGGTGCATTTGTTATTGCTCTTAGCGAAGATGATGCAAAAAAAATGGCAAGCGCTTTAATTATGGAAGAAAAACAGTTTCTTGATAAAGATGTAATGGACGCAATAGGTGAAATTATTAACATGATTTCAGGAAGCGCAAAAGGAAAACTAACTGAACTTGGGTTTACTTTTAAGCTAAGTACTCCTACCTTTGTTTTGGGAAAAGGCACACGTCTTTTCAAGGAAGTGGAATATGCCCCCTATATATGTGTTCCTTTTTCATCAGAAGTTGGAGATTTTACAATACAAGTTTCATTGAGGTAAAGATTATGAAAAAATTTGTTTTAACTGCAGCTTTTATTTTATTATTTAACAGCGTTTATGCAAAACCACACCCACCAGTAGAGCCATTTTACAGCGAAGTATATACAGTAAATGACTGCCTTAATGCTTATGATGGAACAACATGCATTATTACTGGTAAAATCATAAACCTTGATACATACAATGATAACAGGTATATTATTCAAGATAATACTGGTCAAATTGCTGGTAAATTTTCTCACCATGTAATAGGTAATCATGGTGAAATTATTGGCGGCACATATAAAATTATTGGTGAATTAAGGGGAGCAGCCCCACACCCTGAATATCATAACGGTCCAAAACCTCACAGGTATGACCCTCATATTGCTGTAAGATATATTGAAAAACAATAATTATTTTATGGATAAAAAATACTCCCTTATATCGCTTTCTCTGCTTTGTTTTGCCCTTGCTGATGTAAGGGACGGTCTTGGACCATTTATAGGAATATACCTGCAGCAGCATAAGTTTTCCCCTGATGAAATAGGCTTCATCATGACTTTAAGCGGGCTTGCAGGTATTATTTTTTCTTCTATTCTAGGGGCATTAACAGATAAAACTAAATATAAACGGCTGCTGCTTTCTGTAATGACCTTATCTATCGCTTTCTCATCATTTATTCTGCTTATTAAGCCAAATTTTATTAGTGCATCTATTATCTCACTTATTCAAGGGATTGCATCAGCAGGTATAACACCTCTTATAACAGGTATAACAATAGGGCTTACAGATAAAGATAAACTTGGTGCCAGATTTAGCAAAAACGAAGCATGGAACCACTTTGGTAATGCTTTAACCGCTGCTTTAAGCGGATTATTAGGTTACTATTATGGAATACTGCCTGTATTTATAATAATGAGTACTATGGCGCTGCTTGCTGTAATATTTACAATGGCAGTAAAAAAAGAGCATATTGATTATGATAAAGCAAGAGGCGCAGCAAAAAATCAAGAATCTATCCCGTTAAGCGAAGTTATCAAGTATAAACCACTTGTATTTTTTGGTATAGTGCTTTTCTTTTTTCATTTCAGTAACGCTGCCATACTTCCCCTTTTAGGTCAGGCAGCAGGTGATGAATTTAAAAATATTAATACTACATTTTATACTGCTATGACTGTTCTTATTGCACAGTTTTCTATGATTATTATGGCTTTAACTGCATTAAAATTTATAAATAGAAAAGGAGCAGTTACAATAATTACATTAACTGCCCTTTGCGCCCTGCCTTTAAGGGCATTAATTGCAGGCTTTTTCCATACTCCATATATGATGATTTTAATACAAATACTAGACGGCGTAGGTGCAGGCTTTATGGGGGTAGTTGTGCCGGTAATCACAGCACATATTTTAGCAGATACTGGAAGAATAAATACGGGTATGGGTATGCTTATGACTATGCAGACAGCAGGAGCAGCACTTTCTACAACTTATGCTGGGCTGCTTGCTGCAAATATAAGCTATTCTGCTGCTTTTATAGGGCTTGCTTTTATGGCTTTTGCTGCTCTTTTGATTTTTATTTATGCTTATAAATATATAAAAGGGTTTGCTGTATAGATTAGTTATCCTGCTTTATAACTTCTACAGGTTTATAATATTTTTTACATTCTTCATTTATACCACTTCTGCATTCTGCCACAGTGTTTTTATCTGATAAAAATTTATCTGCAATATATTTATAATCTTGATAGTCTTTGCTGTTTTGCACATCTACTGATGATGTATCAAAACTTTCTAACTTTTCTTTAGCAAGCATAAGCGCTGTTTTATTATCAAGGTTTACAAGGCTGTCATCTGCCCCTCTTGCTATTAACATCATGGTTATCATTTTATTGCCGTTTGATGCCGCCTCCATTAAAAGAGTATTCTGTTTCTCTCCATATCTTGCATTAATATCTGTTTTAGTATTATTAAGCAGTGATATAAATATATCATTTTTATCATAAGGAGCATTAGCGCAGTAAAAAAGGGCTGTATTATTATCATTATCACGCATATCAACATCTGCACCGCTGCTGATAAGTTCAAGAACTAAATCATAACTTTCATATTTTCCAGCAGCTGCTGCCATTAATGGAGTTCTGCTTTTATTATCTAAAATATTAGGGTCAGCATGGTTTAAAAGTGCATAATTTAATACACTGCGGATAAACCCCTGCCCCTTGTTTTCTTCACTTTGTTCTTTTACAAGTAAATGGATAATATTATTATATTTCTGCCAGTCAAGCGATGCCTGTTTTTCTATAAATATATTTGAAAGCTTTACTCTGTCTGCCTGGTCTTTTGATATATCAAAACTGCCTATCACATCATAAATTAAATTAGGCTCTAATGTAATTTTTGCTCCAGCAGTAATCAATTTCATAAATACATCAGGGTTGCCGCCTTTTGCTGCATAATAAAGTGGATAATAACCTTTTATTTTCTTATTAACATCAAGCTTATCATTAATGGCTTTATCAACAAGTGCGCTGTCTCCATATTCTGCCCCAAGCATTAAAAGTGTTTCTTTATCAGAAAGTTCTAAATATGCAGTAGCATTATCAAAATGGTTTGCTTTTGCAATAGCAAGAGCAGTCTCCCCTTTATTATTTTTTATTTTCCTATCAGGGCTGCCTGTTAATATTGATTTAACATTATCACGGCCTGCTGCAATATGTAATGGAGTATTGCCCTCTTTATTTTGGATATTTATATTAGGAGAATATTTTGCATATATTTGATAATAATCTTCTGGTTTGAAATGTAATATAGTATTACCGTCTTTATCTTTGGCGTTAATATCTGCTTTATTTTCCATTAATATACTTACACTTTCTTTAACGTTTTCCATACCTATTGTATCAGTATATCTATACACATAAAAAAGCGGTGTTTTTTTATTAATATCTTTTGCAGAAATATCTGCCCCTTTAAAGATAATATATCTTAAAAAGCCTGCATCATGGTCAGTTCTTGCAAGTGCTGCCATTAAAGGTGTTATTTTCTCTTTTCCAGATGCTGTGTTTATATCTGCCCCGTTATCTATTAAAAACCTTGCCATATCAAAATAGCCAAGAGAAATAGCAGTATAAAGCAGTGTATTTCCTAAACCGTCAAGCTTATTAATATCTGCCCCGTTTTGTGTAAGCAGAGTAACAAGCTGGCTTTTATTAGCTTTAACAGCCTCAAAAAGAGGGCGGCTTTTATTATCATTTTCAATATTCATATCTGCATGGTATTTGCTTAAAAGAGTAACAGCCTTTTCGTTAGATGCAAAAAATACAGCAGGATAGCTGTTTGGGTCTGCTCCTTTTTCTAAAAGAGACTGTGCCATTTCTATATGGTTTAAATAAAGAGCGTAAGCAAGAGATGTAATTTCTTTATATTCTGATGTATTATTCTGCTTAATAGACACAACGCCTTTTAAATTAATATCTGTTTTATTATCTGAAAGCAGCAGATTAAAAATATCTACCTCTCTGCCTGCAACTGCAATATGCAAAAGAGTAGTTTTACCTGCTGTGCCGTTATCCTTTGTAACACTGTATAATAGATTTGGGTTTGTGCCATTATCAAGCAGTGATTTTGCTGTATCAATCTCACCATTAAACACTGCCTGCACAAGTCTATTTTCCTGCTCAGTAAGTGAATTATCCATTTGAAACTGATAACCACCACTTGCATCTTCATCTATATGGTTTAAAGGCACTTCCTGATGAGCAGTGTAACCATCATTATCCTCAAAATATTCATCTGCTAAATTTTGAGCAAAACTATACTCTATACATAAAAAAATAGATATTATTGGTAAAAAATACTTAACAGCCACATTAACTCCATATCGTTTACTATAACCAAGTTAATATATATGACAAAAAAACTCAATGAAAAATTCTATACTAATCTAAAATTATATATAACCCTTATGGAATTGTGTTAAAAATTATTCAGACAGCTCATCACTATCTACATATCCAAATTTACCGGAAAGCTCTTTTGCAGCCTCTATAAGTATAGGTGCAATCTCTTTTTCAATTCTATCCATACCCATACGAACTTTTGGACCAGATACACTTATACCAGCAATAACTTTTCCCATAAAATCAAGAACAGGTGCTGCAACGCAGTGCACATCATACTCATATTCTTCTAAATCAAGTGCATAGCCGCACTCTCTAATATGAGCAATATCTTCAAGCAGTTCATCAATATTTGATACTGTTTTTTCTGTAAGCTTTCTAAACTGCTTATTTTCGTAAAGTGCAGTAATTTCTTTATTAGTAAGAGTGGAAAGCTGAGCTTTACCTATGGCAGTTGCATAAGCTGGGCCCACATTGCCTATTCGCGGCATAACTCTCACAGGCTCATCTGTTTCTATCATATTTAAATATACCACATTGCCATGACGTAACACGCCTATATATGTAGACTCATTTAATTTATTTTTTAACCCAATTAATACCTGGTTTGAAATATCAATAAGATTAAGTTTATTAATATAAGCCTGAGAAATTTGGAAAGTTTTTACTCCAAGACGAAAATTACCTGTATATTTATTATGCTCCACATATCCATATCTTTCTAAGTTAGCTAAAAGCTTATTAACATTACTTTTTGTAAGTTCTAATGTAGATACTATTTCGCTCATGGAAAGTTCATGCTCGCAGTTGCCTAAAAGCTCTAAAATATCAATGGCGTTACTGACAGCCTGCACAGCATATTCAGATTTTTCTCTCTTTGTCTTATTATTCTTTTCCACACGCATATACGCCCCCTTGTTAGGCAAATATAAAACAATATTTTATGATTACAATATATTATTACTTTTATTATGTTTTTGTCAAGTAATAAATATTTGCACCATGTTCTCATAGATAAGAATATGATATTTTTATGCAATTTTATGATACTTTTGCACATTGAAAAGCAGGTATTATCCATATAATATAAATAAACAGAGGTGGTATAATGAAAAAAGTTTTATTATTTTTATTAATTTTTAT
>DXAQ01000075.1 GCA_019116905.1 Candidatus Mucispirillum faecigallinarum
TTTATTTATATCATTTTTCGCAATCGTTTTTAGATTTTACAACTGTTTTTGATTTTTATTATTCACTTTACAAGTGTATAATAAATATTATTTTTTTTCTTTTTTATCTTCCCTTATATCTTCCAAAGATATACCTGCTTTTTTTAAGTAATGGAGTGCGTTTTTTACACCTGCAATAAATCCAAATATTAAAAAAATAAACAAAAGCCATGGGGAAGTGCCCAGCCACTTATCTAAAAAATAGCCCATTACTCCCCCCACAAGTATACCTGAAACTAATGCCATACCAACAGTTGATGCATTAAAAAGCTGCTTATAAACAGACTTATCTTTATCTTCATCATCATTGTGTGGAATGTATGCCATATTATAACTCTTTTAATGATTCATAATGTGCTTTTATTGTTTTTTCAATATCTTCATCAGTATGAACACTTGAAACAAACATTGCCTCAAACTGTGCAGGAGCCAGCGCTATGCCTCTTTTTAACATATTATGGAAATATTTTGCATATTTTTTTGTATCACTTTTTACTGCATCTGCATAACTTTCTACTTTGCCCTCTGTAAAATATGTGCAGGAAAGAGATTCTATATGATTAAAAGCATAATTTAAGCCTAATTTTTTTTGATTATCTTTAAAACCTTCCCATAATTTATCAGATTTTTCTTTTAATTTTTTATAAAAATCTGGTGCTGATAATTTTTCTAATGTTTTAAGACCAGCTGTCATTGCAAGCGGGTTCCCTGATAATGTGCCAGCCTGATAAACTGGACCAGCTGGGGAAATCATATCCATAATTTCACTTCTGCCGCCGTAAGCACCAACAGGCATACCGCCCCCTATGATTTTACCCATAGTAGTAATATCAGGATTTACTCCAAAATATTTTTGCGCGCCGCCTGATGAAAGCCTGAAACCAGTAATAACTTCATCAAATATTAATAATGCGCCGTTTTCATCACATAATTTTCTAAGGCCTTCTAAAAAGCCTGGTTTTGGAAGAACTACTCCCATATTTGCAGCAACTGGCTCTACAATTAAACATGCTATTTCGTTTTTATTCTGTTTAAATATTTCTGCCACGTTTTCTAAATCGTTATACTGAGCAATAATTGTATTTTTTGCTGCATCCTGTGGAACGCCTGGAGATGATGTTTCTCCAAAAGTTAAAAGACCGCTGCCTGCTTTTACAAGCATAAAATCAGAATGACCGTGATAGCAGCCTTCAAATTTTATAATTTTATCTCTTTTTGTGAAACCTCTTGCAAGCCTTAATGCACTCATTACTGCCTCTGTGCCAGATGATACCATACGCACTTTTTCTACTGATGGCATAAGCTCTACAATTTTTTCTGCCAGCTGTGTTTCTTTTACAGTAGGAGCGCCAAAACTTGTGCCGTCCTCCACTGCTTTTATTACTGCATCATTAACATCTTTATCACAGTGACCTAAAATCATAGGACCCCATGAGCATACATAATCAATATATTCATTATTATCTGTATCCCAAATATGACTGCCCTTGCCTTTTGCAACAAAATAAGGTTCGCCACCAACAGAGCCAAATGCTCTAACAGGGCTGTTTACTCCACCAGGGATATATTTTTTAGCTTCATCAAAAAGTGACATTTTAATTCTCCATTATTAAAATAAAACTATGATTATTAAATACCATTATACAAAATTTTTCAAGATTAGATTTTATAATTTTTTAGTAAATTTTGATTATATTGTATCTTTATAGTAACCTTTCTGCTTTATAAGTAAATCAACCGTATCAAGTTCTACATCTAAATTAAATTTTATAAACTCTATTTTACTTTGGTAAACTGCTTGAATAACATAAGCAATTTCATCTATTGTATAAACTATTTTTTCCTGAATTTCATCTAACGATTTATCATTTAAATCTATGTTTCTAAGATAAGTGTCAACAAGATATTCTGTATATGGGATATATTTATTATTTATCCTGTCTATATATTTATCATAAGATAATTTATTTGTATGCAGCTTATTTATTTTTTCAAGATAAAGTTTCATAGTATAAAGTGGTTTTGTAAGATTTGTACCTCTATATACTACTTTTGCCATTAAATATTCTACCTTTTTAATTGCATTATCAAGGCTGTATAATTCTTGTTTTTCACTACTTTCATTATCTGGCTGAGTATATGTTACTTTATTTTCATCTTTAAAAAGTACATGGTTTATTTTGTTTTCAAAAATAATTAGTGCTCTATCTTTATCTAATTTTACATTTTTTGTATAACTTCCTATATTTTTATTAAACCAATTTTGCATCAATTCTTGTTTATTCCCATATTTCAGAGTGCCAAATTCTTGTTTAAGAGCATATAATGGGATTTCTCCATAATCACTTAGATAACAAGCCATAAAAAAATACTGAAATCTTTGAAGTGAAAATCTATAAATATATGATAGACCATAAATAATCGCAAATAAAAGCCCCAGAAACATAAATGGAGATTTAACACTAAGTTTGCCCAGCCTGTAAATTACATATATTAAGCCATCACTACCATTCAATTTTAGATAATATATAAATATACTGAAATTCAATATATATATATA
>DXAQ01000076.1 GCA_019116905.1 Candidatus Mucispirillum faecigallinarum
AAAGACATGATAAATGCATAAATATTAAACCAACAAGAGAAAGAAATAATATTGATATAGTTCCTGCTTTGCAATATAGAAATTATACACAAGATTTTTATAAGAATGAAGAAAATTATATAGAAGGGACATTTATTAAAACAGATAAAGGCGAAGAAATTATTAATTACCCTTTCAAACATTTAGAAAATAGTTATATTAAACACGATAAAACATATAGACGATATAGAAAACTTGTACGTATTATGAAATATTTAATGTATGATATGCAGAAAGAAAATATAGCAGAAGCAAAGAATGTATCTTCTTTTAAAGTAGAATCATTATTATTTAATGTAAATAATATGTATTATATAACTAACTCGAATATGAAACTAGGTGAGCATTTTCAAGAAATATTAAATATTTTATGGCAAATGTTATTAAGCGATACAAATAATAGATGGGTAGAAGCTAATGGTATAAAACCTTTGTTTTTAAATAATTTATCATTAATAGATACTGAAAAACAGAAATATGTGTCATTTATTTCGAAGTTAAAATATTATTTTAGATATTTTGGATAGAATTTATGAAAAAAGAAATATATAAATATATGTATGTTTTTATTATTATTTATATTCTTGTTGATTTATGCCTGAAAATAGAATTTAATAGTATAAGTATTGTATTAATATGGGATACTATTCATAACAATATAATACAATATATTTTTTTATTTATGTTTTTTATATATGAAAAATATCTTTGGAAATGTATGCCATTTCATAATATTCCAAAACTTCATAAAAAGTATGAAGGTACATTTAAATCAAGTTATGATAATAAAGAAAGAAAAATGTATGTTAAAATTAATCAAACACTATTCGGTACAAGCGTAACTGTTAAAACAGAAGAAAGTCAAAGCTATACAGTTGCTGCAAATTTTGATATTACAGATAACTATAAACGATTAATTTATACATATCACAATGAAGCTAAAGCAGAATATAATGAAAGAAGTCCGCAGCATTATGGCACAACTATTTTAGATGTGGAAGATAAAAACGAATTAATCGGTAAATACTACACTGATAGAAAAACAACTGGTGATATAGTATTACACAAAAGTACTAACTAATAAGCTATGGAGCACACTAAATGATTACAAATACAAAAGAAAGTGGTTTAGAAAGCCTTATTGTATCATATCTTGTAAATAATAATGGTTATGAACTGGGCACTAATGATGATTATAATAGGGAACTAGCCATAGATGAAAAAAGGCTTTTTAGTTTTCTTATCAATACTCAAAAAGATGAATTAGATAAACTTGGTGTGCTGACTGATAATACAAAAAAACAAAAATTTCTAACAAGGCTTAAAGATGAAATAACTAAACAAGGCATAATAAATATACTTCGTAATGGTTTTAACTTCTACCCTGTAAAGCTAGACTTATTTTACATGACGCCATCAAAAAATAATGAAAAATCTAAACAGTTATTTAATTCAAATATATTTAGCGTAACAAGGCAGTTAATGTATTCAAATGATAATACAAAATTTGCACTAGATATGTGTATATTTATTAATGGTCTTCCAATAATAACATTTGAATTAAAAAATCAGCTTACAAAACAAAACGTAGAAGACGCAGTATATCAGTATAAACATGATAGAAACCCAAAAGAACTACTTTTTCAATTTAAACGTTGTATTGTGCATTTTGCTCTTGATGATGCACGTATAAAATTCTGTACCAAATTAGATGGCACTAAAAGCTGGTTTTTACCATTTGATAAAGGCTATAAAGATGGTGCAGGTAACCCGCCAAACCCACAAGGAATAATGACTGATTACCTATGGAAAAATATTTTAAATAAAAATATGCTTACACATATTATTGAAAAATATATAAATATATTTGTAGAAACAGATAATGAAACAAATAAAAAAATATATAAACAAATATTTCCACGATACCACCAGCTAGATGTAGTAGAAAAATTACTTGATGATGTTAAAGAAAATGGTATTGGTAAAAAATATCTTATCCAGCACAGCGCAGGTTCTGGAAAATCTAACTCTATTGCATGGCTTGCTCATCAGCTAGTAAATTTAGAAGATAATAACGGTAATCTCTTAGTAGATAATGTGATTGTCGTTACTGACAGAGTTATTTTAGATAAACAAACAAAAAAGACTATTAAAGGCTTTGCACAAATTGAAAATATAGTTAGCTGGGCGTCTTCTTCTGCTGATTTAAAGAAACACATAGAAAATGGTAAAAAAATTATTATAACAACTATTGAAAAATTTCCGTTTATTAAAGATTTAGGCACTGCACATAAAAATAATAAGTTTGCTATTATAATTGATGAAGCACATTCTGGGCAAAGTGGTAAATTTTCAGCTAAAATGAATTTAGCATTATCAGGAATAGAAATAACAGATGATATGGATGATGAAGATAAAATTAATCTTCTATGCGAAGGAAGAAAATTACTGCAAAATGCCAGCTATTTTGCATTTACTGCTACACCTAAAAATAAAACTCTTGAAATTTTTGGCACTCCATATCTTGATAATGGTATTATTAAACACAAACCTTTCCATGTATATACTATGAAACAGGCAATACAGGAAGGTTTTATTTTAGATGTACTAAAATATTATACTCCTATTGAAAGCTTTTATAAACTTAAAAAAACAATAGAAGATGACCCACTTTTTGATAAAAAGAAAGCAAATAAAAAATTAAAAGCATTTGTAGAAAGTAGAACATATACTATTGAACAAAAAGCAGAAATGATGGTAAGCCATTTTCATGAGCAGGTTATTGCAAAAGGAAAAATTGGTGGAAAAGCTAGGGCTATGATTGTTACAAGCAGCATAGAAAAATGTATAGAATATTATTATGCTGTAAATAAATGCCTGCAAAATAGAAAAAGTCCATATAAAACAATAATAGCCTTTTCTGGTGAACATGAATTTCATGGACAAACTCCAGCATTAACTTCTGCTATGCTTAATAAATTTAGTGATAGTGCAATACCAAAAACATTTAAACAAGACCCTTATAGAATATTAATAGTGGCAGATATGTTTCAAACTGGATACGATGAACCACTACTGCATACAATGTATATAGATAAACCATTATCAGATATAAAAGCAGTGCAAACTATTTCAAGATTAAATAGAGCACATCCACAAAAATATGATACTTTTGTATTAGATTTTGCAAATAGTGCCGCAACAATTATTGATGCGTTTTCAAGGTATTATAAAACAACTTTACTTGCAAATGAAACAGACCCTAATAAACTATATGACCTAATAAATATTATGGAAGAATACCATGTATACAGTAAAGAGCAGATAGATAATTTTATATCTTTATATTTAAATGGTGCTGATAGAGATAAATTAGATCCTGTTTTAGATGAATGTACAGCAGTATATAATGAATTATCATCTGAAGACCAAATTAAATTTAAAAGTGCTGCAAAATCATTTAGCAGAACTTATAATTTTTTAGGTGCTGTTTTACCATATAGTATGGCAGAATGGGAAAAATTATCAATTTTTTTAACATTTTTAATTAATAAACTTCCATCACCTGTGGAAGATGATTTATCACAAGGTATATTAGATGCCATAGATTTAGATAGTTATAGATTAGAAGTAAAAGAATGTATGTCATTAATATTAAATGATGAAGATGCAGAAGTTCAGCCTGTGCCAACTGGTAGTATTGGTCATAAACGAGATACAGAACTGGAAGCACTTTCTTCTATTTTAGAACTTTTTAATAATACTTTTGGAAATATTGAATGGAATGATGAAGATAATATTAAACGGCAAATATACGCAATACCAGCAATGGTATCTAAAGATGAAAAATATATAAATGCCATGAAAAATTCTGATGAACAAAATGCAAGAGCAGAAAGTGAAGCAGCATTAGAAAAGGTTATCCTAAATATTATGAATGATAATATGGAACTGTTTAAAAAATTCCAAGATGATAAATCTTTTAGAAAAAATCTTGCAGATACTGTTTTTAAAATTACATATAACAAAGAAGGTAAGCCTTTTGAATATGAAAACGCATAAGGATAAATAAGCAAATGTATGAAGATATATATAATAAAATAAT
>DXAQ01000077.1 GCA_019116905.1 Candidatus Mucispirillum faecigallinarum
ATAACATTAGCCTTTTCATAGGCCTGACTCCTTAAATTTGTTCTTATAAAGTTTCAAGATAAGCACTATCTTCCTCTATAAAACCTAAAAGTAAGCAAGATAATGGATAGTAAAACCTATCCCCTTCCTTAAACCGCTTAATAAGTTTATTAAAATCACTAAGCCAGTTTAAAAGATGGTCTTTGATAAAACTTTTCTGCAGGTTGATTAAGTTTTCTGCCTGTGCAGTATTATTATTTAATAAGTGCTTATATATACCTTTACTTATATATGACATAAACATAAGCTCATAAGATAAATGGTCTTGCGGCTCATTAGATGTATGTTTCATATCAAAATTGCACTGTTTATATATACTGCTGACTTCTACTTCCGATTCCTGCATTGTTAAGTGCAGTGGAGATATGTATACAGATTCTGATATTGCTGCAGCATTACCAAGGCAAAATAGTCTGGAATATTCACGGTTTAAATTATCTATTAAAGTTTTTTTATGGCTTTTATCGCTTTCCTGATATACTTTAATAAAATCAATTAAATGCTCTACCCCGTATCTTATATCTTTATTATCACTATTTTCTGCCATTTCTTTATACATTGGCATTAAATCTTCCAGCATTTTTAAATGCTTTTCTTCTATCAGATTAAGAAATAATTCAGACATGGAGGCATATATTACTTCCCTGCCCTGCATAATACTAATCATCTCATCATTAACCTGCATTGCTACTCCATATTATCACCTGCCTGTAAAGGCAGGTGATTTATTTTTATTTTTCTGTAATTATTATGCTAAGCGAGTTTTTTCTTTAAATATTACAGAAGGTTTTGTTTGTGCTGGGTCTGCATAAATATTTGTGCCATTCACATTAATAGTTACCCTGTCTACTGCATCAGGATATGAAGATTTAAGCATATCAATTGGACCCCAGTCTAAAGCTCTTTGTGGACATGTTGCAACACATGTTGGTTTTTCGCCTTTTTTAATTAAAGGTAAACACATATCACATTTATTTGATGGGTGGTCTACCTGCCAGTAAATACCTTTTTGTGGTTCCTGTACATAAGCTGGGTTTGCATTAGCACCAGTATCTGCCCTGTCTATAGCTTTGTATGGGCATACAGTAATACATGCACCTAAACCCTGGCATTTATTTCTGTCAATAACTACTGCACCAAATTTATCATCTTTATAGATTGCATTAAATGTGCAGGCTGGTATGCAGGCAGGTTCTGCACAGTGGTTGCAGCTTAATGTTGTATTTATAACATTAGCATCAGGAAAAGTGCCTTGTTCTTCTGTATAAAGTTTCCTTAAAGCTAATGGCCCTGGTAAAATATCGTTTCTATCTTTACAAGAAACTACACAAGCATGGCAGCCAATGCAGCGTGTTTGGTCTATATAAAATCCGTATTGCATATTATCCTCCCCTATTTAACTTGGATACCAACTTTAGTATCGTTTGATAATGTCATACCTTGGCATATTCTTGATGGTCTTATGCTCATAAGAGTGTTTGAACAGCCGCCTGTATCAATTTTGTGAGTAATACCTGTTGGTGTAGTAAATGTTTCATCAATTACAGATGCCCATGCACCTTGACCAATCATAATATCATCATCATGAATAAGTTTAGAAATTCTTGCATAAGCATAAATTGCACCACGGTCGTTATAAATTATTACTCTTGCACCGTTTGCTGGAAGCCTTATTGCCTTAGCTGTATTTGGGCTTACAAATACTGGTTCGTAAATATTTGCATCACATACTGCAGCATCTTCCCCATATACTTTATCCTGACCTCTATAGATATCATAGAAAGCAGCATTACCATTTACATCTTTTTTATAAAGCTCATCAAGATAAGCATTTGAGTTTAATGTAGAGTGTGAACGGTATTGCATATGATAGTTATGCAGACGGTATGTATAACCGTTATTATTAGTGCCTAATGGGTCTGGGTGTTTAAATTCTGCAGCCACTGTATCATCTTTATCACATGCGTGTCTGCCTTCAACAAGTGGAATATACATAGGAACAGGGTAAACAAACATACCATTAGTATGAGTTTCTCCTGCTGTTTTAATGGAGCCACCATTTACAAGCTGAATTGATGTATCATTATTATTAAAGCCTCTTGCTTCATAGTATTCTGACATACCCTGTGCATAAGCTTCAATTTTACCAGTTGGAGTTTTTAATGGATTTAATGATGGGTCTGCTCTAAAAGTATTCCATTGAACTGTAATAGGGTTGCTTACCTGCGAACCAGATGTAACAAGACCTTTTGCAACAAATTCATCAAAAGTCATACCAGCATATTCACCAGCTGCAGGAGCAGTATATATGCTTTTTAATAACTGGCGTTCTTCTCTTATTTCTGTGCCTGATGCACTTGTTAAACCACCTGTAAAATATCCACCTAAATAATCATGAATTTTCCATGTCATTTCATAGTCTGATAATACTTCGCCTGGAGCATCAACTGCTTTTGGTGAAAAGTGAACTGCATCATCAACTGTTTTATAGAAGTTACGTTCAAAAGCCATAGCAGCTGGAAGAACATAGTCAGAATACTGAGCAGATGAAGTCATAAAGAAATCAGATGTAACAAGTAATTCTAACTGATATTTTCTGTTTGGATAATTAGCATCTTCTGAAACTGATTGATGATTTTGCATTTTAAGAATTTGAGTAGTCAGGTTGTAATCACCTGCCTGATTAACTACGCAGTTACCACCAAAGTTAAAAATAAGTTTAATGGCTGGTCCATTTGCTACATCAGGAGCATTCCACCTTGATTTACCTGTTGCACCTTTTTCAATAGCATCCTGCCACATAAATACTGGGAATGAACTATTTGTGCCTTCTTTATTTGAAACAGTATCAGTTAATTTAGCATCATTAAATCTTGAACCAATATTTGGAATAATATCTTTACTTTTTAATCCTGTGCCTGTTTTAATATTTGACTTTAAGTTAGTATCTGACCAAGGAGTATTATGTGGATTAAATGAAGGTAAAAATTTTGCATCTTTTGCAGCAGCTGCAGAAGGCATACCAAAAGTAGAACCATTTTGACCAAAACAGCCTAATACACCAGCAAGCACGAAGAATGCTCTTATACCCTGCTCACCTTCTGTATTTCTTTGGAAACCACCAATATGTAATAATGAAATACCACCCCAGCCGTTTGCATTAGAAACTTGTGCAAGATATTCTGCAAAAGCTTTAATAGTATCAGCTTTAACACCAGTGATTTTTTCTGCCCATTCTGGAGTTTTAGCAGTTTGGCCGTAACATTTAGTTTTTGCTCCATGTAATTTATCTGCTCTTGGTTCTTTTATTGTATTGCCAGCAGCATCAACACCAGCATACCAGTCAAATTCATCTGCACTTGTGTTATAGCCAATTTCATCTGGATAAATAGATGTTTTAACATTAAGTCCTGCTGTAACAAGCCTGTCATCGCTGCCAAAAATATAAGCAGAATATGAGCCACCTTCTGCTACTGGATAATTTGATGTAGTGTTTGCAACTTTATAAGAATAAGTTGAACCTTCTCCATCAGCAGGTAATTTATCAAAAAATCCGTGAACATATTTTGCTATCATTCTAGGATTTAAATATTGAGTTGTCTGCCAAGCATCGCCACCAGCAACAGCTTCTAAATGTTTGTCTAATAAGTGATAAAGCATAGCTGCAATTAATGCGCCATCTGTACCACCAACAGGAGTAATAACAGCAGGAATATTTGATGCAGGCACACCAGTTGCAAGCATAGATGCAGTTTTAGAAATACGCTGGTCAACGCATATTACAGGTACCCCCATATCTCTTGCCTGAGTTAAATACCATGAAACGTTACATGTACCAATAGTTTCTGAAGGGTTACCACTCCATAAAACTATTGTTTTAGTGTTTTGTAAATCTGGAGCAGAGTTTGCACCTGGATAAGTATTACCCCATGTGAAATAGCCTGCTGTATACCAGCTAGGTAATGAATAGTCATCATGGTATGCATATTCTCCACCTAAACCATGTAATAAGTTTGCAGAAATTTCACAAGAACGTGGATATTGTGCACCATCACCAGTTGAATAAAATTTATGGAAAGATTCTGGCCCATAAGTATCTTTAATTCTTTTCATTTCATTTGCGATTTCACTTGCAGCTTGTGCCCATGAAATTTTAACAAAGCCTGATAAATCTCCACGCTCTTTAGTTTGTTTTAATGGATATAAAAGCCTGTCTGGACGATAAAGCCATTGTTTTTTAGAACGGCAGCGAACGCAGCCCCTTCTTTGAGAATCATAAATTCCTTTATTTTCAATCATATCATAGCTAGGTCTGTCATCTGTTGTAAACCTAACTACTCTGCCGCCTGCTACATGGGCAGCAATACCACAGGCAGCACCACCACAGTTGTGTGGGGAACAACCCATATACACTTTTTCTTCAAGTGTTTCATCTATTGTAGGGTAATTACTGGATTCCCCCCCCGTATATGATTTCTGAACCGCTGTCTTTAGAACAGCCATACATGGCAGCCATTGCACCAAGTGCTGCTGTGCCTTTTAAAAAGGAATGCCTTGATACTGAGCTTTCTTCTAATGATTTTAAAACATTAGTTTCTTTTCCCATATTTTGCCTCCAACAAATTTGATTACCCATACATATAATAATTATTTTACTTAGTCAATATATAAAACTACACAATTTCTCTAAATTTAACACTTATAATATTTTTGTTAAGACATAAAAGGGTTGATTTATCAGTATTTTAAGACTATTTTTATCTGATTACATAATTATTTATTGTTATAACATAACACAATATAATTTTGTTATGTATTTTTATTTTTTATGATAAAATAGAAATTATTTTTAATATATAAGTGTAAGAAAAAGCCTTACACTTATGTATTAATGATTAAATTTTATTTATGATTTTTTATAAACTCTAAACCTAAATCTGGGAAATCAGTAAATAAGCCGTCTGCCCCTGCCTGATACAGTATTGCTTCATAAAGCTCATTAACATTATCAACATAAGGAGGCAGTTTATCTTTTCTTACTGTATAAGGATGCACAACCATATTATTATCATGGGCAAGTTTTACAAAATCAGTAATAACTATGTTACCTTTTTTAGATAATTTTCCATTAATAACCATATCATTACTTGGACCTGCACCATCTGCAAATTTTGCCACAAGTGCCATACCTTCAGGTGTTCTTAACTTATCAAAATCAAACGGACGCCATGAACCATCATCCTGCTGCTCGTATGTTTCATTCCAAGAGTTTTCTGCAAAAAGCATAACAGTTTTTAAGTCCATATCCATATCAACCATTAGTTTTTCACGTACATATACTAAATCAGGAAAATCAAATGTTTGAAAATATACGTTACTGTCTTTTGTGGTATAGCCATATTTTTTAAGAACTTCTAAAGTTGCTTTTGATATATCTTTGCCTTCCTGCTTATGAAACCATGGAGCTTTTGTTTCCACATATAAGCCAACATTTTTACCTGTAGTTTTATTTAAGCCTTGTATAAACTCTATTTCTTCTTCAAATGTATGCAGTTTGAATGTAGATTTACCCATTGGAAATCTGTTTGGATAATCCTGCACTTTTTTACCGTCTTTTACTGTAAAGCCTTCCATAAAATTTAAGCTTTTTATTTCATCAAGTGTAAAATCAATAACGTAATATCTGCCGTCCTTTCTTGCTCTGTCTGGAAATTTCTCTGCCACATCTGTTACCCTGTCAAGATAATGGTCATGGATTACTATAAGGTGATTATCTTTACTCATAGCTAAATCCTGCTCTAAATAAGGCACTCCCATTTGGTAAGCCAAGGCTTTTGATTCAAGAGTATGCTCAGGCAGATAGCCACTTGCTCCGCGGTGAGCTATAATGATTTTTTCTGAATTTTTATTACTCATATCAGTATTATTTGCAGCCTCCATATTACTTTTACAGCCATATAAATTAATAAATAATACTACTAACAATAATAAATACAATATTTTTTTCATAAAATCTCCCATTATTAATAATATAATAGGATTTTACTATAAAATATCATGTTTTGTAAATACTTTATATCCTGCAAAAGCAAATAAAAGCCCTATGAATAATGGGTAAATAAGTGCGTAAATTATACAGCCTGTCTGCCCTACTGTATCAAGTATAAAAAATGATGCCGGCCCGATTACTGATAATACTGGGTCAAATAAAGATATTGCACCTATTCTAAATACCTGCACAGGATTAAGAAGTGCTGTGATATATATAACCGTTTCAGGTATAAGCTGCTTTATCATAAAGCCTATTAATGCTATATCTATAAAGGCTATTAAAAATAACCATACAAATAAAGCAGCTCCAAGAGCAAACTCCATACTTTTAATAACTGATGATATAAAAAAGCCTATACCTAAAAACGCAAACGCATTAAAAGCAAGCAATCCTGTATATAATAAAAATAAATCTACAGGCACCTGATGTGTTTTTAATGCGCCTATTATAAGCGATAATATTAATGCAAAAAGAAGCGGCAGAAATATTATAATAAACCTGCCTATAAATTTGCCGAAATAATATGAAAATAATGATACTGGAAATGAAAGCATATATTCAAGTACATTACTTTCCCTGTCCCCTGCTATTGTTCTTACAGTTGTTATAAGCACAAATATAGGCATAATTATATTACAAGCCTGTATAAATACAAGCAGCATACGTGTTAAACCTGTAAAACCCATTACTCTGCTTTCTGTTACCCCTGATACAAAAATTAATACTACCATTATTATAAATATCAGACTGTATCCTAAAAACCAGCGGGAACGCATTGAACCTGTTATATCCTGCCTTGCTATTAATATTATATTACGCACTTATTTCCTCCAATATCTGCTAATTCTGCATAGAGCCGTTTTTATTATGGGACCTTTGTATTTTAATATTTCTTATAATATCCCTTGCCTGTTCATAAGTGATTAATGTTTTACCCTCATCAAGCTTATCTTTACTGTTAAATGCTGCTATGCCAAATGACATTGGAGTATTATATCCTTCTGCATAATAAGCATTTTTATGCTCTACCCAGCTGCCGTCTTTGCCGTCAGTTATATAAATTAAGGCTTTATCTTTCCATGCAGGAGTTGTTTCATCAAACCATAAAACTGCGCAGCCTAAATCATCAAATGGATATGATTTTCCATCTTCCGGGTTTACAATCTGAGCAGAATGGTAACGGTCTACCAGCTGCATTTTACACCTTTCACATAAATCTCTGTCATAAGTTACTTTTTTTGGCTCAGTATTCACTGTTTTATTACAGCCAAAAACCATAACTGATAACAATACTGAAAATAAGATAACACTAAATTTTTTCATCTCTTACAATCCTCCCTAAATCTAATTCTATATTGCGGTTCACAATATTTTTTACTTCATCAATTCTGTGGCTAATCATTATAAAAGATTTACCTTTCATTAATTTTTCAAGCATAATATAAAATTTTTCTCTGCCTGCGGTATCTAAATTTGCAGTTGGTTCATCAAAAATATAAAAATCAGTATCCCTTGCAAAAGCAATAGCTATAAGCAGTTTTTGTTTCATACCGCCTGAAAACTTGTAAAATGTTTTTACAAGATGCGGTTTTATATCAAAATCAAGCATATTACAATATTCTATCACCTTATTTTTATCAAAGCCTGATAAACCAGAAGAATAAGATAAAAGCTCGTTTACTGTAAGGTTAAGTGGAGGCGGTATCTGTGGAACAAAACTTACATGACTTAAAGCTGCCTCACGCTTTATATATGGTTTTGTGCCATAAACAGATACACTGCCACTGTCTGGAAAATATTCTCCTAATATACAGCGGATTAAAGTTGTTTTTCCTGCCCCATTCTGACCTAAAAGTATAATTTTATCATCACTGCCGATAGATAAATTAATGCCATTTAAAACAGACTGATTTTTAAATGATTTACATAAGTTTTCAATCTCTATCATAGTAACTGCCTATATTATTTTTTTTATTTTATTTTCATACTGAAACGAGCTTGTAGTGCAGCTGTCTAGACATTTACAGCACATATTGCAGCCTGCGTTTTTTATTACGTATTCTTTAGTTGTGCCGTTATCCCTTATATTTATTATTTCTGATAAAATTCTTTTATCATAGCAGGCGTTTATGCATTTGTTACAGTGGTTGCAGTCATCTTTTATCCATTTTATATGCCCAAGAGAAATACGTGATAATAACCCGTAAACTGTACCTACAGGGCATACTCCACGGCACCAGAATCTGCCAAAAAACAGCTCTAATATAATCATCAAAAGCACAAATATAGATGCAAATGATACGCCGTATATGATAAGCCTGCTGACTATTCCAACCATATTAAACATTTCAAAAAATAATGTACCTGTAATTACTGAAAGCAGTATCCAGAAAATTAAAAAATAATATCTGTTAAAATTTAATTCCCTGTGTTTAATTATATGTTTCATTATTAACTTATGGCGGATAAAATCTATAAACTCACTAATTAACCCATAAGGGCATACCCATGAGCAGAATATTCTGCCCCCAAAAATAAAGTAAAATAATAATATTGTTATAGTGCCTATTATTAAATTTACAGGTAATGTGTGATTAGTAACAAACACTTCTAATGCAATAAATGGGTCTGTTAAATGCAGCCCAAGCATACGCGAGCCTGACAGAGAGCCTTCTAATACCTGTATATCTGCTTTAAAAGAAAGCACAAAAAATAATGATATACCTATAACTGTTATTAACCTTAGATAAATAATTTTAAATCTGCGTTTTTTCTCACTCATAAGCTTACTCAAATCTTGATATTTCTTCTGCAAGAGCCTTTATTTCTTCATCAGGTGTATTTTCTAAAAGACCTTTCATTAAAGAATTTTTTACCTGTCCATTTTTATATTTTAAAAGTGCGTTGTAATTATATTCATAACTTTTACCAGTTATAGGCAGCCCTATTATACCTTTGCCGTCTTTGCCGTGGCATGCTGCACATTTTACAATATAAAGTCTGCTTAATTTTTCATTACCTGCACTCTGCCTGTATTCTTTTAATTTTTTCTCTGTTTCGCTGTTTACTGTATCTAAAGGAACGTTTACATTTTCAGCCTGAATATTATCTTTATTATTATCAGCAGCTGTACTGTTTTCCTGATTATTAACTGCAGTATCTGCACTATCACTGCTATCTGTCATTCCTATCATATAGCCTGCAATAAGCAGTGCTGCTAATATTAAAACTATAATAATTATTTTATTTTTCATGAGCTGCCTCCTCCCTTACTTCCTTGTTAAATTTTGCTATATCATCAGCAATAAATCTGATTTCGTTATCGTCCATAGACTGAACAAGCCTTCTCATCAGTTCGTTTTTTTCTTTATTAGTTTTATATGCTGCAATCATATTATAAATTTCATCTCCTGTTTTTGTTAAAAGAGATGGTCCGATTACACCATTACCATAATCATCATGACATGCAGAACATTTAACTCTAAACTCTTTGCTTAACCTTTTCATTAAAAGTGATTTATGAATAGATGCATAAGGAGTATTGCGGACTACTACATGAGCCCCTATTTCTTTTGTAACAGGAGTTTCTCTGCCGTCTGGTGCATAGTTTACCCTGTATTCACCTACCATATTATAGCCCAAAAACTGGTTTATTCTGTTATCCTGATTATCAGTATTACTGCCGTCTAATACTGTTATTTTCCCTGCTGTTTCAGGTATTTTTTCTTCTTCATTATTTCCGCCTTGACAGGCTGTTATAAAAATACAAAATATTAATAATAAATATTTCATAGTAACCTTCCTATATTTTTTTATACTCAAATACACTGCCTGCAGGACATAATTCTATACATACTCCACAGCCTGCACAATCTGCCTGTATTTCTGGATAATATCCATTTTCTGTATTTATTAATTTTACTGCCTGCTCTTTTTCTGGATAAGGGCAGAAATCAACACATATTTTGCAGGGTTTTCCAGCTGCTGTTTTTAGTTTCTCTACAAGTTCTTTTTCAACAGGAGATTTAACACCATGAGCAGCAACCCTTAAAACATCTTCTTCTGATACATTAATATTTTTCATACCCAGACAGTTTTCTTTTGATTTGACTGTTATTTCTGCCATTTTTACATCATGGGCATCTGATATTTCATGATTTAATGCACCACTTGGACATGCAAGCACACATGGCAGTAAATCACATAAATAACAGCCCCTTAATTCCGGGTATATTGCAGGTGTTCCAATATCTACAAGTGTTGTAATATCTTTTAAACTAACAGCATGGTATGGACAAACCTGCACACACTGGCCGCATTTAATACATAAATGCTGAAATGATTCTTCATCTACTGCCCCAGGCGGCCTGAGACCTGTAAAATTTTTAGAAGAATATTCCTTTAAGCTGCTGCCAAAGCCTGCCATTACACAGCCTGCTGCTGTTATTAATCCATATTTTACTGTATCACGTCTGTTAATTTTTATTTTCATTATCTCTCTCATCTATTATTGAACGCATAAGCGGTCTTTTATCTTCTGCTATAATTACAGGTTCTGAAAACGGGATTAAACGGGATAAAAAGTTTAATATACTTATAACTGGTGAGCCGTAAAAAAACTTAACTGCTGGTATATACTGCATTATCCTGTCTGTATATACATAATATTCAAATGGAATATCACCATAGCCGTTTTTATCTCTGTCAAACCCTTCATATTCGTCCCAGTAATTGCCGTTCCAGTCATTTACATGCAGTTTGGAGTTAGGTGTATCATTTACAATAGTATCAATATTTCCTAAAAATACATTATCTTCATATATTGTAGGAAGTATAGTGCCGTGCAGCTGAACTCCTATTGTATTATAATACACTTTGTTACGCCTTATTCTGTTTACTGTGCCTGGCTTATTTGGCGACTGGTCTGTATAAAATCCTCTGCCGTTATACATAACAAGATTATCTGAAATATATGTATCTGATGCATCTTTTAACCCAATACCTATACCAAAAGCACCTGCTGCACTTGTGATAGTGTTATGCTCTAAACGGCTGCCTGAGCAGTACATAAAAAATGCACCTACTGAATTATTCTGGAAAAAATTACCTGTTACTGTATTTCTATCTGCATACATAAAATGAATAGAATATCTTGAATTAGTAATTTTATTATACTCTATTCTGTTTGCAGACGAATACCAGTAAACCATATCACGTATTTTATCCATAGTATTGCGTCTTATTATGTTTGAGTGGCTGTACCAAAGCCTTATGCCATCACCGCGCAGACCAAGGCTGAAATCTTTTGATGTAATATTATTATTTTCTATTAAACCCCTGTTTGAACCTTCAAAATTTACCCCAAAAAGACAGTCAGACATTTTATTATTTAATACCTTTACACCGTCTGAGTCTTTTACATATATACATGAATCTATACTTTCATGGCTTTCTCCGCTGCCTGAAACATGTATATTTTCTATAGTAGAATAACCAGCATTAACAGTTATTACGCTGCCCTTTTTATTGCCGCGGATATAAACATTTTTACCAGTGCCTCTTAGTGTTAATGACTTATTGATTGTTACAGGACCATCATACACTCCATCACTTAATAAAATAGTCGCACCTTCTTTTGCGCTGTCTATTGCCTTTTGCAGTTCTGAGCTGAAAACTGCAAATGGCAGCATAATAAATATTATTGTTAATACAGTTAGCTTTTTCATTATTTATTCTGCTCTTTATTTTCTTTTATTCTTGAAAGAATTGCTAAAATACTTAAAACTGCCACAATTAAAAGCAGATAAAAACCTATTGTTGGATATGAATGGGTAGTAAACTGAGCCACCTTGCCGTCTCCTAATGCAGTAGGCATAAATGGTTTTACTTTAAACATACCCCACTCTTGTAAATTATGACCATACCAGTATAACCAGCCAGAATATACTGCTAAAAATCCTGCTGGAATTAATGCAGGCACAGCCATTAATAATGGTGATAATTTACCTTTATATATTATAAAAACAACCATCATAACAGAAACTAAAAGCATAAGAAATGGTGAAATTTTACGTTCTAGCTGCGCACCTGCCTCCATAGGATACATACCTATAAAGTGGTTAATAGTATTCATCTCATGCACATCACCAGAATAGCCGTCTAAATGAAAATATACTGGTATACCGTCTGGAAAAGCAGCCTGAGGATAGTTTGGCGCTTCAAGAGAAACAAACCATACAGGAGTACTCATCATGCCAACTTCGCCATTTAGTTCTATCATTTTTTTTAAATCTCGTTCTGCACCTTTTGGCGTATATGGGCTTAAATATCTTCCTGTTTCATATAAGTTCCATAAAGGATAAACAAAGGCTGGAATATCTTCTATTTTACCGCTTTTTATTTTATTTGGCACATTATAAAAAGCCACCATTGGAAGTGTAAATGCAAAAAATAATATTACTGTTGCAATAACTGCATATATATTTGATTTTGAAATTTTTTTACCCATAAAACACCTTTATGTAATTATTGTGCCAGAAAGGCAAAAGGGGATATGCCTTCCTGACACTTTTAATGCTATGCCTACTTAAAACAATTCAGCATTTTCATCTATCCATTTCATGTATTCAATCATGTCATAGATTTCCTGGTCTGTCATATGCTGGTTAGGCATACGCAGGTTAAAGTAGTTAATTAAATCTACTACGTATTCTTCATTATATTTAGAAGCTGGGTCTTTAATAAATTCAAATACCCATTGTTCGCTTGTTCTATATAATGCACCTGTTAAATCAGGACCAGAGCTTACCTGCCCAATTACGTGGCAGCCATTACAACCGCCTTTTAAGTATGCTTCCTCACCACGAGCTGCCTGAGCAGACATAGGAGTTGCAATTTCTCTTGCTAAGCGGGCTTTTGCTCTTAAACCAACATCGGCAGTTTTAACCATATACTGCCATACCTGGTTTTCCCATAAGATAGCTTGTTCTAAATCGCCTTTTTGGAAAGCTGCATCTGCTTTTGCTTTTGTATCTTTAATATTAGAATACTGGTCAAGAGCATCTACAACTAACGCTTTGATTGATGGATATTTTTCATAGCCTTTATCTTTTAAATATTTTACAACTGACTGGATAACTTCATCAGTAGCTTTATTAGTAGCTAAAATTTTATCATATTCAGCTTTAAGCTGCTCTGGAGTATATTTTTGCAGTATAGTTTTTTTAATGTCATCATATTTTTTATTAGGGTCTTTAACGAAAAGGTAACCCATCATTTCAAGGTGAAGTGCTGAGCAGAACTCTGTGCAGTAGTAAGGAAATACGCCTTCCTGGTCTGCAATAAAGTTAACTGATACAGTTTTACCTGGCTCAACTGATGCATGGATATTCATATTATCTATTGCAAAACCATGTGTTTCATCTTGAGCTCTTTCTAAACTTGTAAGATAAATTGTTACGTTATCGCCTTTATTTACTTCAATATGTTCAGGCACAATGTGAGAACGAACGAGAGTAGCATAAACTTTTACATTTTTACCATTTCTTTCAACACGTTCTTGACCAGCAAGAGTCATACCTTCATGCTCTTTACCAGTTCTACTGTTTGTACCCATAGCATAAGTTGGCTGTGGTTTTAATTTATCTGCAGAAATAGATACTACATCGTGAGGTTCACCAAGTGGTATAGGCATATCGTAAAGAAGTTCCATTTTAGGACCAGTAATATCTATTAACTGGTGGTTTTGTGGGTGAAGTGGACCTACTGGATTAAACCTGTCAATAGAAAGTTTATCAAGTGCTAATGCATATCTGCCTTTTGGTTTTGAGCTTTTACCTTCCATTGTATCCAGGTGACCTATGTTATAGTGAACGTTAATACGGTCTAAAACTTTTAAGTTTTTATAGTCCCATTTTACAATTTGAGAGTCTACATATAAAGATGTAAGGATTTCCCCATCTTTTTCTGTAAATGTGCTGTGTAATGGTCCAAGACCTAATTCAACCTGACCATGAAGTGATTTTTTTAAATCTAATATAGGTATACCGTATGGGTCTTTACCTGCAAAATCTTTGCTGTCTACTAATTTTTTAATTTTTTCAAAATCATAAACTGAAGCATGAGTATCCAGTTTACCACCTACAATAATATATCTTCCATCTGGAGTAACATCTACACCGTGAGGAGATTTTGGTTCTGGTATTAAAAATAAAGCATTTGCTTTAACTGCCGCTTCAATAGTAACGACCCTATGATTATTAATCATTTTATAGTTTTTTGGGTCTTTTGCAAGCTCTGCAATTATTTTCCAGTTAAATACATGCAGATAGTCGTTATCATTACGGCTCATACCTGCTTCAAATGGAGGAAGTCCTTTTTCAACGCCCCCTGTATACATTTCTGTATTAAAAGAGTTAATAAAGCCCCAGCCTTCTGATATACCTTTACCAGCATCAGATAAGTCTTGCATATATGGAGGAAGTTCTAATGTTAATGATTCTTTTTCATCAATTCTTCCTTTTTCATAATCAAACTTCCACATAGTAACAGCACCACGGAAAGAGTTTTGATAATCTTCTATTGGATAATAGCCGTTATCAAGTGGAGCTGCATACTGGCTTGCTTCCATTATATACTCTGTGTTTGGAGTAACAAATGCGCCACCGTGTTCACTTTTAATAACTGGGTTTTTTACAATCTGAACTGTTTCAAAATCATGAAGATTAATAACTGCTAAACGTGGGTTAGCTTTATCATTAATGAAAAGATAATCACCAACATATTCGCCATTTTTTTCAGTAAATGCTGGGTGGTGAGAATCGCCCCAAGTAATATCTTTACCTCTGATTTTACCCTGTGCAAGAACTGCTTTTGATTCCTGGTCATACCCATAACCCTGCCATGGCTCTGGAGTAAAAACACCTATGTATTTATAAATACGCATAGATGGAACGCCATAAACTATTACCTGACCAGACTGACCGCCTGATGAAAATACAATAAATTCATCATGTCTGCCACTAGGTTGATAAGTTTTGGCAGCTGCTAAAATATCTTTTTCAGTAAGATTTCTAGCTTTCATAATTTCCTGCAATGAATTCGCCCCTGTGTCTTTTGATGCAGATGCTGTTGAAGCTGCAGGCGCTGAAGATGTTTCTGCTTTAGATTTAGCTGTTTCATTGTTATTACAGCCACCTAATACAAAAACAGCAGTAACTAATACTAAAAAGTAAGCTGCGTACCTGACTTTTTGCATTATCATACCTCCTATCAATTATAACTGTGTGCTATTATATTGAGTGAGATATGAAAATTCATTGACTTAAATCAATTTTTTTAACATTTTTTTTATTTTTTTTAAAAATTTTACTTAAAAATTGACTTTAACAGCATTAATGTAAGCTTTTTTTCACAAAATATTAATATAAAAAAGATATTATTTATCTATTTATTATCAATCAGTTACAAAGTAAAATGGAACAAAATCAATAAAAATATATAAGTATTTTTAATGTTATTAATTATATTTTAAACTATAATAAAAATTAACATTTTACATAATAAATTATTATAATTTTCATGTATTTTTAATAAAATAACAAATATATTTTGCGAAATTATATTGAAATAATAATGTATTTACTAAAATATGTATACTGCTTAATTGTATTTTAAATTATTATATATAATTTT
>DXAQ01000078.1 GCA_019116905.1 Candidatus Mucispirillum faecigallinarum
ATTTATCAATATATTATATTAAATCAAAAATGTTTTAAATATAATATTATTTTTTACTTTTTTCTGTTTTTGTTTCAGTTTCTGTTTTGTTTTCTTTTTGCTGCACCTGCGGCATAGGTTTTTGGAAAATATAAGTATCTATTAATATTTTTAAAAAGGCAGCAATAGGCAGTGCTATAATCATACCGATAAAGCCTGCTAATGCACCGCCTATCATTAAGCCTACTATAACTACAACAGGGTTTATTCCAAGGCTGTCCCCAACTATTTTTGGTGTGATTACCATACTTTCAAGTACCTGTACTATTATAAAGCCAATAAGTGTATAAACTGGGTGTATAATATCATGGAAAGTATATACTGTGGCAATAAGTGAGCCTATTAAGCCAACAGTAAAGCCGATATAAGGTATCATAGCACCAAAGCCTGTAAGCATACCAAAGAAAAGCCAGCCTTTTACTCCTACAAGAAAAAGTACAAGTCCGTAAAGGCATGAAAGTATTATTCCTACAAGAAACATGCCCCTAAAATATTTACCTATTAATGATTCAAATTGAGATAAGTGTTCAATTATTTTATGCATATTAAATCTCTCAACAACTTTATTTGTAAAATTTTTAAAATCTGGGAAATCAGTTAATAAAAAGAAAACAAGCACTGGCACAATAAACACATTCATTAAAACACCTGCTATATTTTTTACAGATACAGCAGCGGTAGAAAGTGTATTTAAAATATATTTTGATATTACGCCAAGTCTTTCTGTAATATAATTTTTGCTTGTTTCTAAATCAAATGTAGATTGAATATTAAATTTTGCAAGTGTATCTTCAAGCCAGTTAAAAACATTATTAATATACTGGGGTGTATGGTTTATAAGATATGTAATATCTTTTATCATAACAGGCACCATAACAGCAACAAGTACAACTAATATAACAAGCAGTATAACAACAAGCAGTAATACCCCTAAAAACCGCGGTATATGGGCTTTAACAAATATTTCAACAATAGGGTTTAAAAGGTATGCTATTAAAACAGATACAATAAATAAAAGTAAAATATCCCTTGTAGCATAAATAAGGGAACATAATAAAATAATGCCTGCTAATATGGCAAAGTTTTTCAAATTAAAATCAATCTCATTAAATCTCATTAATTACTCTCTTATTTAATATTTTCTATATCAATATTATTTGGAAAAAGTGCAGCTGCTTCAGCTTTCAGGTTATCAAATTCTTCTTTTTTGCATGCTTTAGAAAGTACTGTTAAATAATATTTTATAAATGAAAAATTTCTATATCCTTTTTCATATATTTTCCTGCATTCTTCTGCTGATTCCTGAAAATTAGAGTGTTCAAAATTTATTTTAGCAGCTTCAAGCAGTGCTTCGTTATAATCTGGATTTATTTCTATTGCTTTATTTAAATCGCTTAAAGCTTCATCATCTTTTGAAAGCTGGTATCTGCTTAATGCCCTATGGTAATATGCCTCTGCAAAATCTGGGCTTTTTAAAAGTACATCAGAAAAGATTTTTTCTGCCTCATTCATAAGCCCCTGCTGGAAATAAACCTGCCCTAATAAAAATCTGGAACGCTGGTGTTCTGGATTTAAATCAATAGTTTTTTTAAGAGCGGCAGCAGCCTTGTCAAGAGCCATAAGGCGAAAATAAGAAAGGCCTAGTTTATAAAGATACATTGATTTTTCAGGAGAAATTTCTGCAGCACGGGCAAAATTCTGGCATGCAGCGCTAAGCTGGTTTAAGTCGCTGTAACAAAGCCCTATATGGTAATATGCAGCGCCTGTATCGTATCCGTTTTCTGCAATATGTTCATTAAGAAGTTTTATTGCTTTATGTAAATCTCCTGATAAGTATTCATCTATACCTGCATGAAGTTTATCCATTTTGCCCCTCCTTTTTTAAATTATTCTGTAAAGATAACATATCTTCAGGCAATTGTAAAGAAATAGAGATAAGCTCGTTAGTATCAGGCTCATGAAATTCTAAAAATGCAGAATGAAGTGCCTGTCTTTTAAAGCCGTATAGCTCTTTACCGCCGTATAAGGTATCACCTATTAAGGCATGCCCCATACTCGCTGCATGAACCCGTATTTGATGAGTTCTGCCTGTAAATATTGTTACCTCTGCTAAAAAAGCACGTTTATATTTTTCTATAACTTTAAAATGGCTTACTGCCATTTTGCCGTCATCTCTTATTGCCATTTTCTGCCTGTTATATTTATCTCTGCCGATAGGTGCTTCTATTCTTTTTTCTAAAAATGCAGGTGTTCCCTGGCATATTGCATAATATTTTTTTGTAATATTTCTGTGTAAAAAAAGTTCAGAAAGTTTCATTCTGTATTCTGCATTTTTTGCAATTATCATAAGCCCTGATGTATCTTTATCAAGCCTGTGCACAATACCCGGGCGGAAATCGTTATCTTCATCTTCTATAACAAAAGTATAAAGCAGCGCGTTTACAAGAGTATCGCTGTAATTGCCAGGGGCAGGGTGCACTGTTAAGCCTGCAGGTTTATTGATTATGGCATAATTTTCTTTATCAATTATAATATCAAATGGAATATTTTTAGGTGTTAAATCAGGCATTTCTTCATCTGGAAAAGTAATATGTATTTTATCGCCTGCTTTCAATTTGGCAGATTTTTTAACTTCCTTTCCATTAACTAAAATAAGGCCTTTTTCAAAAAGGTTTATAATAAGGGACCTGCTTTGCTCAGAAAGCCTGGCACATGCTGCATCTGCTCTTTCGTTATCAATATCATTAATATAATCTTTTTCTTCCATAGCTATATTTATATAAAAAAACTAAAATAAAACAAGTAAAATATAAAAGATTTAAAAAAATTACATAATTTGTGTGATTTTTACTTGACTATATTGTAATAAATTGATAAAAATACAGTTCACTCTTGCTGCAGGATATTTTAGGCCTGTGGCTAAAAACCGAAAGGGAGGTCCTAATGAGGACATACGAAACAATTTTTATTCTTAAGCCAGAATTATCGGCTGAAGAACACGAAAAACACATTGAGTTTTACAAAGAAAACATTACTTCTAACGGTGGTGAAATCGTTAAAGTTGATGTGTGGGGCAGGCAGGCTTTAGCTTACCCTATTGAAAAACATACTGATGGTTATTATGTTTTAATCCAATTTAAAGCAGACACTAACTACGCTAATGACGAATTAGAAAAACGTTTCCAATTTAATGAAAATGTTATTCGTTATGTAATAGTTATGCTTGATGAAAAAAGATTTAAACAAAACCCACGCAAAGAGCCAGTTCGTAAAGAGCGTCCAGCCGGTGAAAAAGTAAGTAAACCTAGAAATGAAAACGGCGAAGAAGCTGACGAAATGCAGTCTGATGAGATTGCAGAAGAAGCTGAAAGCGAAGAAAAATAGTTTCTTTCAAGGAGTAGAATATGGCTTCTTACAATAAAGTAGTTTTATTAGGCAATGTAACAAGAACACCAGATGTTAGAAACCTTCCAGGCAGTGCAACAGTTGTAGCTACTACTGGGATTGCTACTAACCGCAGATATAAAGATAAAGACGAAGTTATGTTTATAGATATTGTGGTATATGGCAAGCTGGCAGAAACTATGGGTATGTATGTTACAAAAGGCACACCACTTTTAGTTGAAGGAAGACTTTCTTTCAGACAGTGGGAGCAGGACGGCCAAAAACGCAGTAAACATGAAGTCATAGTTGAGTCTTTCCAAATGGTTGGAGGACGAAAAGACAGGGCGGATTTTGATGAAAGCATGGTAGATAAAGATGATTTAAAAATGCCTGCTGACGATAGTATGATTCGAGACGAAGACGTCCCATTTTAAATTTAGCTTAAAAACAACGGAGGACAGTTATGGCTGTTATTAAAAAAAGATTTCAAAAGAAAAAAGTCTGCCGCTTTTGTGTAGACAAAATAGATATTGATTATAAAGATGCAAAACTTTTACGCCAGTTTATCACAGAAAGAGGCAAAATTATGCCTAGAAGATTAACAGGCACTTGTGCAAAACACCAAAGGAATTTAGCTGCTGCTGTTAAAACTGCCAGAATTATTGCGCTTGTTCCTTTCACACTTAACAAGTAATTATTTTATAATATAAAAGCTGGCTTTATGCCAGCTTAATTAATTTATAGTGGCTTCATAATGAGTAAATCAATCCAGCTTTACCCTTTTTTAAGTTTTTTAACGTTTTATATGATACAAATATCTTCAAAAACAGTTTTTGCAGTTTTTGGAATATTTTTATATATTGCTGCAGGTATTGCTCTGCTTGCATATCTGGAATCAACAGAAAGAACGAAAAAATCTGATATTATTTCTATAATTATATATATATTATTTACTGCTGTATTTTTTTTACTGCCTTTGTCAGGCTCATTAATTGCAGAAACAGGTATATCATTAAAAAGTGAAAATCTTAAAATGTGGTGGATGCCTGTATATATAATTACAATTTTTCTACCAGTATTAGTTTTATATATAAACAGATTAAAAAATAAACCATTATATATACCAGTTATATTATCGGCTGCTGTGCCTGCTTTATTAGTCGGCGCACTGCTTGTATTTTTTCCAGCAGTAAGAAATAATGCAGTAGCTGCCGTATCAGATATTATACAGATAAGCATAATAGATACGCTTGTTAAGATGAAAGAAACAGTTCAGCTGCCTGATGATTATGCAGATATGCTTTCATATCTTTCTTTAAATAAAGAATTAGTTGCAAGGCAGACCGTTTATATGTTTCCTGCTGCACTTTCATTTGTATTTATTTTAATTACATATATGAGCGACAGAATGAAACCGCTTTTTAAAGATAATACTATTATTATAAGGGAATACAGACTTCCTGATAATTTAGTTTGGGTATTAATCATAGGCGGCTTTTTAATACTTGCCCCACAGGAAGGTTTAAAATATGCATCATATAATGTGCTTTCAATATTTGGAGTTTTATATTTCTTTCAAGGTTTGCAGGTTATAAACAAGGTATTTGATAAATTTCAGGTATCAATATTTTTCCGTTCATTTTTAATATTATTTATATTTTTATATTTTATTGTATTTGCATCAGCAGTAATATTAATCGGCATATTCAGCATATGGTTTAAGCCAAAATGGCTTGAAAAAAACGATGATAATAATGCAGATAAAAAGGATAATACAGATGGAAACTAGTGAAACTCATAAAAAAAGTGGTAAAACCCATGCAACGAAAATTGCTATGTCTGTAGCCTTTGGGCTTGCAGTATCAAAAGCAGCAGTAGGGTTTATTACTGGTTCATTATCAATTCTTTCTTCAGCAGTTGATTCTATTTTAGATATAGCAGCATCATTTTTCAACTTTTTAGCAATCAAAAAGGCAGAGGAGCCGGCAGATACAGGCCACCAGTATGGTCATGGAAAATATGAGGCTATGGCTACATTTATTCAGTCTATTATTATATTTGTATCAGGTCTTTTTATTTTGATTTCTGCATGGGATAAGTTTATAAATAATAAGCATCCGGAAGTATCAAGTGCCAGTATGATAGTTATGGGTATTTCTATTGGTGCTACAATATTTTTAACAATCTACCTGCGCTATGTAGCTAAAAAAGAAAATTCATCAGTAATAGCAGCAGATGCAATGCATTATTCAATAGATTTATATACAAATGTTGGTATACTGCTTGCACTTTTTATAATCAAGCTGACAGGCTTAACAGTTATAGATTCTATTGTGGCAGCAATTGTTGCAGTATATATTATTTTTTCTGCTATAAAACTTAGTTTGCAGGTATCAAAACAGCTGCTTGATTCAAGCATTGCAGATGAGGCTTACGGCAAGCTTTTAAAAGTTTTAGACAGCTTTGGCGACTATCATCTTGATTTCCACAGGCTTCGCACACGCAGTGCAGGTAACGAAATATTTATAGATATGCATTTAACTTTATGCAGGAAATTAACTCTTGATGAAGTTCATCAAATAACTGACGGCATAGAGCAGGCAATAGAAAAAGAAATCCCTGGTGCAGATGTAACAATCCACCCAGAGCCATGCCACCATGGAGATAATGACCATGGGGAATGTAATTCAGCAAGGATAAGGCAGGGGCTGAAAAAACTGCAGACACATTAAAAATATGAGCCTGCAGTATATTATATTTATTTAAATAATTTATCTGCTAGTTCGCGGGCTTTCACGCAGCCATCTGTTTTATTAATATCGCCGATATTTAAAACACCAGGTATAAGCACACTTCCTGCCATTTTCCATTTATTAAATGCTGCTGTTCTTTCTACTGGTATACGTACGCCGTCTAATACAGTCATATCATCTTCTTCGCAGCATGCGATAAGTGCACATTCTTTTCCTGCAATATCTTTGCCGCCTACAACAAGAGAGAATATTTTGTCAATTGCTGCTTTAATCTGCGCAGGTATAGAATACCAGTAAACAGGCATAGTAAATACTACTGCATCAGATTCTAAAATCACAGGCGCAATTTTATTAAAATCATCATCATAAGAGCAGGCTTTTCCTGATTTATAACATGTTTCGCATGCGTGGCAGCCGCCTATATTCATAAAGGCCGTATCAAACCTTGTAACTTCATAACCTTTTTCTTTTGCTGCATTAATAAAACTTTCTGTCATTGCAAAGCTGTTACCATTTTTTCTAGGACTTCCTGTCAGTACAACTATTTTTTTACCCATAAATACCTCCAATATAAGCAGGATTGACTTTTATTTTTTGTAACTATATAATTACATATAAAAATAAATAATAACAAGTACGCACAATTTTGTAATATACTTGCATAAAAGTGCAGTACTTACATTATGGAAAGTACCTTATGGAAAAATCAGGAGAATATAAAGAATGTTCTGCAAATATAGCAGATACAGGGTTCAGCTATACATTATCACTAATAAGTGGAAAATATAAAATGACTATACTTTATACATTAATGTATTTTGGAGTAGTGCGGTTTAATGCAATGAAAAAATATATCGGCAAAATATCATATAAAACATTAAGTGCAGCATTAAAAGAGCTGGAAGAAGATAAGTTAGTTATCCGCAGAGAATATCCTCAGATACCTCCAAAAGTGGAATACAGCTTAACGGAGCGGGGAAAATCGTTAATACCAATACTTGATGAAATGTGCGAATGGGGTGAAAAAAACAGGATATAAATATTTATTATCCTTTATATCCTGATTTTAAGTTGTCTAATTTTTCATATTCTGGTTTTGTTATAAGGCTTACTGTTATATAAATCACAAGTGATAAGCATATCCCTGTAATAGACTGGGATGCAGACTGTATTTTCCAAAAGGCAGGAAGTGAAACGCCTTGATAAAGCGCCATATTATAAAAGGCAAATATTATACCAAACACCATAGATGCAACTGCCCCATAAGATGTGCCCCGTTTCCATAAAAAGCCAAGCACAAGTGGAATAAATACTCCGCTAGTAATAACATCAGATGCAGCAAATGAAAGCTGTAAAATAGAGCGAATTTTAACTGCAATTATAACTGCTACAATAGATATTACTAATGTAGAAATCCTTGATATTTTAAGCCGCCTTTCATCATCAATATTTTTAGGTGCTAAATCCATACTGATAGTCATAGCGCCTGTATTTATTAAAGAATCCATAGTAGACATAACAGCAGCAGAAAGCCCAAGGAATACAAAAGCACCAAGTAGTGGGGGCATATAGTCTGTTACAATATTTGCAATAATACCGCCTTTTGGCATAGTGTCATATAAAGCAAGCGAAACCATACCTGTAAGCACTACTATTAAATAAAGTGGGATATATATAAAAAAGCTCATAACTGCCATTTTTGTGGCATCTTTATCGTTTCTGGCTGCTGTTATTCTCTGCCATACGTTTGCCTGAATTACCCATGAAAGCCCAAATGTTATAACATACACCATATTTTTTTCAAAGCCTGCTGAAAATGAAAAATAATCAGTATATCCTTTTAAATCAGCTGCCTTATAAACATTTTCAAACCCATTTGTATGGTAAATGGCAGCAGCAAGCACAAGCAGGGCAGAAATAAAAAGCAGCACAAACTGGACTATATCAGTAATAACTACCCCTTTAAATCCGCCAAATACTGAATATATTATAACTATAAGTGTGCCTGTAATAACTGCATATGTATAATCAAGCCCAAGATATGCGCTGAAAACACTGCCCACTCCAACCATTTGAGTAGCAGCATTAAGTGTCATAAATATAAGTATCATAACAGCGAGCATTTTAGCAGCTAGTGGTGAATACCTTGTATCCATAATCTGCCCTTGAGTAAGAAAACCAATTCTTCTAATAAAGGCAGAGCCTAAAATCATAATAAAAGTAGAGGCAAGAACAGGCATACCGTATATCCAGAAAGATGACATACCCTCATTATAAGCAGAATCAGCCGTTTCTATGGCAGAGCCTGCACCCCACCAGGAAGCAACAAAGGTAATAGATAACGCCCAAAATGGAAGTTTCCTGCCTGCAAAAAAGTAATCGTATGTGTTTGTATTCTTTTTCTCTTTAAATACTATTAATAAAAGAACAGCAAAATAAATTATAATTAATATAAATGAAAATATTTTTAACATAAAAGGAATTATATTAGTAATAATAATAATTTTCAAGTAAAATATTTAAAACAGCAAAAATATCGTATAAAATGTGGTGAAGAATAGTGAAATTTATTGATTTATAATATCATTACAATTATATTCATTGTAAATAAGTAGGAGTTAGTATGTTTTATAGGAAAATAAGTTTTATTTTATTTTTAATAATGATTATTTCAGGCTGTGCAGAAGAAAAGCGGGCAGTGGAAAATAATATACAGCCTGCAGAAACAAACAATATGTATTATACAATTACATTTTACGGCAACGGCGGAACAGGTTTAATGGATTCATTAAAAGTGAAACAGGGGAAAAGTGTATTACTTCCTGCAAATAAATTTGTAAATGAAGGCAGAGTATTTGCGGGCTGGTCAAATGATTATAAAAACAGCAGTATTTTATATAATGATTTAGATGTAATAGATAATATATCAGAAGATATAAATTTATATGCAGTATGGAATACAATATCAGAATCAGAAAGTGAAGATAATGATAAGGAACAGGATATTCAGATATATAAAATAACACTTTATGGGAAAGACAGCAGTGAGTATGTAAGTATTGAGGCAGCAAAAGGGGAAAGTATAGCACTTCCTGCCAATAAGTTTGTAAATGAAGGTAAAGTGTTTGCAGGCTGGTCATTATCTCCTGAAAGCAGTTATTTTACATACGATGATATGCAGCAAATAGAAAATATTTCTAATGATTTAGTGCTTTATGCAGTATGGCAGCAGCAGGATAATGATAAAAAATATTATAAAATAACATTTGATGCAAATAACGGCACAGGGAAAAAATACAGTGCATATTTTCCAGAAGGTGTAAATGAAATAGATTATACTGATTTTCAAAATCAAGGGTATTATTTCTTAGGCTGGGGGTTTAGCTCTGATGACAGGCAGCCTGTTTTTCAGGACGGCGATTATATATCTGCTTATAATGATACAACATATTATGCAGTATGGTCAAAAACGGCAGTAAAAGTAAGTTTTAGTGCAAACGGCGGCACTGGCAGTATGAAAGATATGTATGTTTTACCAAACAGCACTTTTACAATACCTGTTAAAATAAATATGCATAAGTATAACAGCAGGCTGGCAGGATATTCATTAGCAGCTGATGATTACGTTAATTATTATATTCCAGGTATTAGTGTTCAGGCAGGTACTGATGATATGGTATTATATGCTGTATGGCATTTAGTTGATACAAACCTTGGCGGTAATTATGATAAGTATGCAGGCAGTATATTATGGCTTAATGGTGTAGATGTCAGGCAGGAGGACTGGAAACTTGTAAAAACAACTAATGATTTAATGACAGCAGAATGGCACGAACGCTCTAACTGGTATGATATTTATCAGGGCAGTTATAATATGTGCTGGGCGGCTGCTGTATCAAATGTTTTACACTGGTGGTTTAATATTAATAAAGACTATATTGCAAGATATGAAAGCGAGTATAAAAAATATACTGGTCCTTCAAGCACATATAAAGCAAAAGGCGGAAGTGATATATTTGAATATTTTAAATCAAACTGGAAAAATGAAGGTAATTTTCCAACCGTTGCATACACCTGGTTTTTATCAGGCAGCAGTCAGGCAGAAAATGGTGGATTTTTTAAAGATGTTTTTGGCTCACAAAATTTGGCAGAAACTATAAAAGGGTTTAACAGGAAAATATTTAATGAGAAGATTGTAGAATCATTTGAAAACAGCGATGCTGTATTAATAAATGAAAACTCATCACGTGGTGCCCATGCTTTAACAGTCTGGGGTGCAGAGTTTGGAAGTGATGGCTTTATTAATGCGCTTTATATTACAAATTCAGCAGACTACACACTTTTAACAGCAGATGATACAGACGGCGGTTTAATGCGTGTAGAAGTAGTATATAAAGACGGCATATATCCTGCATTAAAATATTATGAAGATGTGATAGAGCCTGTAACGGCATTATATATACTTTCATCAGGTAAAAAACAGTGGCAGTCATTTTTTAATAATCAATAAATCAAGCCGGCAGTATATTTTTTATACTGCTGGTATCTTTTAAAATATTATATAAAATCATATTAAATTGTAGAAATCATTATAATTTTTATTTTACAAAAAAGGGCGTAAATGATATATTTGCATAAAAGAGAGAGAATATGTCAAATATAGTATTACTTGAAATAGAGGAAGATATCCGCCTTGCCGCTCAGATTGTAGCAAAAAACAGGGGGATAGTTTTAAAAGTGTATGCAGATTATGCAGACTATAAAAATCATACAGCAGAAGATGATAAAGTATGCTCATCAGACGAGTCAGAAAGCAGGCAGCATAATTTTCATTACATTAAAAAGCCATATACAGCTCATCAGCTGTTAGAGCTTATAAGCACACTGGGGTAAAAATGGAAGAAGTAAAAGAAGGATTAAAAGGAAAATTTGTTCATCTGCATTTGCATACGTTATATTCTGCCCTTGACGGTGCAATAAAGATAGAGCAGCTGGCAGAAAATTTAAAAGCAAACGGTATGGATGCATGTGCCATTACTGACCATGGTGTTATGTATGGCATTATAGATTTTTATAAAACAATGAAGAAGAAAGGTATTAAACCTATTATTGGCAGTGAATTTTATATTTCTCCCGGCAGCCGTTTTGACAAGAAAGACCATTATAAACAGGGGGATGATACAAACTACCATTTAGTGCTGCTTGCAGAAAATAATGAAGGGCTGCATAACCTTTATAAGCTTTCAACTATCGGATTTTTAGAGGGGTTTTATAGAAAACCGCGTATAGATAAGGAAACATTAAGGCAGTATTCAAATGGTATTATTGCTCTCTCTGCCTGTTTAGGCGGTGAAATATCTAGAAAATTTTTAAAAGAAGGTTACGAGGCAGCACGTAATGCAGCTTTGGAATACGATGAGATTTTAGGCAGAGGCAACTATTTTTTAGAGATACAGGAAAACGGTATTCCTGAGCAGAAAATAGTAAATAATCAGCTTATACAGATATCAAAGGAAACGGGTATTCCACTTGTTGCCACATGCGACAGCCACTACTTAAATAAGGAAGATTATTCATCACATAATATATTAATGCAAATCCAGCTTGGGCAGGTAGGCGATGAAAAACGCAAGCCACGTTTAAAACCTGTGGAGGCAGGAAAAGAAGTAAAACTTGAAGCAAGAAACCAGTCAGAAGGCGATGTGAACGGATATCTGGCAAGGGAAGAAGATTTAGATGATTTAAGCAGAGATACATCTGACACATTAGACCCTGCTATTATGCACTCACGCAGCGGCAAAATGGATTATTCCAGTATGTTATATGTAAAAAACCCTGATGAAATCTATAATGATTTCAGCTACTGTTTAGAGGCTGTAGAAAACACTGTAAAAATAGCAGAACGCTGTAACGTAAGCATTACATTTGGAGTAAACCACCTGCCCCAGTATGAAGTGCCTGAGGGTTACACGTTAGAATCATATTTCAGGGAGCTGGCAGAAGAAGGTTTAAAGAAGCGTCTTGAAAAAATACCAGAAGAAAAGCACAGCATATACTGGGAGCGGCTTAAATACGAACTTGAAATAATTATAATGAAAGGCTTTGACGCATACTTTTTAATAGTATGGGATTTTATAAATTATTCTAGGAAAAATAATATTCCAGTAGGTCCAGGCAGAGGCTCTGGAGCAGGCTCGCTTGTAGCCTATTCTTTAACAATCACAGATATTGACCCAATAAGGTTTAAACTTTTCTTTGAAAGGTTTTTAAACCCGGAACGTGAAAGTATGCCTGACTTTGATATTGATTTCTGCATAAGGGGCAGAGAGGAAGTTATTAAATATGTAAGCCAGAAATACGGGGAAGAAAAAGTTTCTCAAATTATTACATTTGGCACATTAAAACCGAAAAACGCTGTCCGCGATGTATGCAGGGTATATAATACACCACTTGTAGAAGTAAATAAGCTGGCAAAATCAATACCTGACGGTCCAGCTATTACCACATTTAAAAAGGCATATGATGCAGACCCTGAATTATACAGCAGGTTTGAAAACATAGAGCATGGGGCAGAAATAAGAAAGCACAGCGAAAATTTAGAAGGTGCAATCCGCCAGGTAGGCATGCACGCAGCAGGTGTTGTTATTGCTGACAGACCACTTGTAGAATATGCACCCTTATCAAAAGGTCCTAAGGGGGAGGTAATCGTCCAGTTTGAGAAAAAGGCAGCAGAATCTGTTGGGCTTATTAAGTTTGACTTTTTAGGGCTAAAAAACTTAACCATTATAGATGAGGCAGTTAAAAGAATACATGCAACAGTAGATAAAGATTTTGATGTAAACCACCTGCCATTAGATGATGAGGGAATATACGATATGCTGCAGCGTGGAGATACATCAGGTGTATTCCAGCTTGAAAGTACAGGTATGAAATCACTGCTCAAAAGGCTTCGTCCTACTGTTTTTGAGGATATTATTGCTGCCAACGCCTTATACCGTCCAGGGCCAATTGAAAGTGGTATGCTTGACAGTTTTATCAAAAGAAAACACGGCGAAGAAGAAGTATCTTATGCATTTGATGAATTAAAAGATATACTTGAAGAAACTTACGGCGTCATAGTTTATCAAGAGCAGGTAATGCAGATAGCGCAGGTTTTAGGCGGCTACTCGCTGGGAGCTGCTGATATGCTTAGGCGTGCTATGGGTAAAAAAGATAAGAAAGAAATGGAGCATAACAGAAACATTTTCTTATACGGCGATGAATCAAGAAATATTCCAGGTGTTGAAAAACTGGGCAAAGACGTTCAAAAAGCGTCAGATTTATACGATTTAATAGATAAATTTGCAGGGTATGGGTTTAATAAATCTCACTCAGCAGCTTATGCTTATGTAGCATACCAAACAGCCTACTTAAAACTTAAATATCCGAAAGAATATATGAGTGCTTTATTATCTGTATCTATTGATAATATAGATGATGTAGTAAAATATATAGATGAATGTGCAAAAATGGGTATAAAAATTCTGCCTCCTGATATTAATAAAAGTTTTTATGATTTCAGAGTTGAGGGGGAGGGCATCCGTTTTGGACTTGGTGCAATAAAAAGTGTGGGCCAGGCAGCTATTGAATCATTTATTTTAGAGCGTGAAAAAAATGGTGAATATACAAGCATATATGACCTTTGCGACAGAATGGATTTTAAATCAGCAGCTAATAAAAAAACGATAGAGGCATTTATTTATTCAGGCACTCTTGACTGCTTTGGTAAATCACGTCATCAAAATATATGCGTATATATTTCAGCCTTGGAATCAGCAGCCAGCAGAGCAAAAGATAAAGAAAAAGGCTTTGGCTCAATAGAAGATTTCTTATCAGGAGAAAAGGAAGAATTTTATCCAGATGTGGAAGAACTGCCTGCAAAAGAGCTGCTTTCAAGAGAAAAAGAAATATTAGGCTTTTATTATTCAAGCCACCCATTAAGAGAATATAATAAATATATAGAAACATTTTCAGAAGATATGGAACTTATAAACGGCATGCGCAGCGAGGGGGAAGTAGTAGTTGCCGGCATGATAAAAAGCATAAAACACCATATAACAAAAACTAAAAAAGAAAAAATGGCGTTTTTAGAGTTAGAAGATACTAAAAACAGCGTGGAAGTAGTGGTATTCCCAAAAGTATATGCCGATTCACTTATGCACTTAAAAGAGGATAATATTATTGCTGTTAAAGGCATATATACTCCAAACCATGAAGATGATACTGGCTCTATCACTGCAAGAAAAATAATGACGTTAGGCCAGGCGCTTGAAGATAATACAGGCAGCTTAAAAATAACTCTTGATACAGATAAATCTTCTCCTGACAGGTTATTTCAGATAAAAACACTTATCTCACGTTTTAAAGGCAGTCTGCCTGTAAAAATAGAGTTTATTATTGAAAATAAATACAGGGTTTTAATGGGTGTATCAGATGAATTCTGTGTATGCCCTGAAACTGAGTTTTTAGAACTTTTAAAGAAAGTGCCAGGTATTGTGGATATAGAGTTTATACCAGCAGATGAAAGAAGTTACATACGTAACGAAAATGAAATGATAGACACATGGAGTATAGCATAATGATGAAAAAAGCATTAACAATAGCAGGCAGCGACAGCGGCGGCTGTGCAGGCATACAGGCAGATATAAAAACAATGAGTGCATTAGGTGTTTTTGGAATGAGTGTTATTACTGCCGTTACTTCCCAAAACACTCTTGGCGTTACATATATTGAAGAATTAAGTAAAAAATCAGTAATAAGCCAGATAGAAGCAATATATGATGATTTAACTCCTGATGCAGTAAAATCAGGTATGCTTTTTTCAAAAGATATTATAGAGGCAGTATCAGATACGTTAAAATCAAGAAATAAAAGCCCATACGTATTAGACCCAGTAATGGTTGCTACAAGCGGCGCAAAGCTTTTGCAGGACGATGCCATATCTTATATGGTAGATAAACTTTTTCCACTGGCTTTTGTAGTTACTCCAAACATACCAGAGGCAGAGCTATTAAGCGGCATAAAAATAGAATCTCAGGAGCATGTAGATAAGGCATGTAAAATAATAAAAGATATGGGCGTAAAAAATGTCATCATTAAAGGGGGCCATTTTACAGGGGATGAATCTGTTGATACGCTTTATGACGGCGAAAACCATTATGAAATAGCAGCCATGAGAATAGAAACAAAAAATACTCACGGCACAGGCTGCACATATTCTTCTGCAATATGTTCATACCTTGCCTTAGGGTTTGATTTATTAACTGCAGTTAAATATGCAAAACAATATATTACTTCTGCCATAATCTATGGTGCAGAAATGAATATAGGCAGCGGCAGCGGGCCAGTAAACCATTTTTTTGAAAACACAAGAAATAATAATGACGGAACAATATCTTTTGGGAGCTGCTCCTGTGGCTGAAATTTATAAAGATTATGACTGTTTTGCATATTTCTACAATAAATACTGGACTATAAATTCGCCACTTTATTTAGAAAAAGCGCTTGATATACTTTTACTTGAAAAAATAGAAAAAAATGCCCATATTTTAGATGTATGCTGCGGCACAGGTAATGTGGCAGGGCTTTTGCAGGAAAGGGGCTATAATATGGCTGGGCTTGATGGCTCATCTCTTATGCTTGACTATGCAAAGGAAAACGCACCAGGGGTTGAGTTTATCTTATCAGATGCAAGAAACTTTAATCTGGGCAGAAAATTTAATGCTGTTACATGCCTTTTTGACAGCATAAACCACCTTTTAAATAAAGATGATGTAATAAAAGTATTTAAAAATATATACGACCATTTAGAAGATAACGGCATATTTGTTTTTGATGTAAACTCGCTGTCTTCATCAATAGATGTAGATTTAAGCGATTTTACAGCGGTAGAAGATAATGAAGTATTTATCTCTCAGGCAGAGTATAACAGCGTAGAAAAACTTATTACATACAGCTTAACTGCATTTATTAAAGAAAATAATAAATGGGAAAGGTATGATAATAAAATATATGAAAGATATTATGAGGAAAGGCTTTTAATATCATATCTAAATAAGGCAGGCTTTAAAAATACAGCTTACACTTATGGGGCAGATATAGGAATTGAGCCTTTTGAAGACAGGGTATTTTTTACTGCATGGAAATAATAGTATGAAAAAGTTTATTTTATTTTTATTTATTTTTTTTATATCTTATAACGGCTATTCTGCAGATTTGCAGGGGGTAGGTTACGGCTCTACAATGGATGAAGCAAAACAGGAAGCTTTATCAGATTTATCTGCCTCTATAAAAGTGCAGGTATTTTCAAAACATGAGCAGACTACATATAAAACTAATGATAAAGTAAAATCAGACTATACACGCTTTACAAAACTTTCTACAAATGTGCCCCTGCTTAACCCCTCTATTTATTATTCACGAGAAAAAGGTAAACAAAAAGCAGTGGCTAAAATAGACAACCCTGCCCTATATAGTGAAAAACTTACAGATATTGCAGAAAAAATAAACGATATAACAAAAGATGTTAGGCCAGATGGTGATAAGGCTTTAAATTACAGAATATTAAAATCAGTTCAGAATTTATATGATGAATATGAAAGCTATAAATTAGTAGCAGATGTGCTTGGGGTAACAGGCTATATTGAGCCAAACATAAGCAGTGCTGAGGCGCTTAAAATGATAGTAGAAATGCAGGAAACGCCGCCCTCATTGGAAGTAGCAGCCGAAGTGCTTACAAAAGAAATGAATGAAAAAAATATATATGTAGCACCAGTAATGTATGCAGGCAGGCAGGATGTTACAGAGTTTGGCTCATTTTTTAAGGATATGCTTTCTGCAAAAGTAAACTCTGTAAAAGTGGAAGAAGACGGCAAAAATAAATTAAGCTGCACTTATGGTTTAAGCGGTGCAGATTATATAATCACATGTTCATTAATAACAGGTGTATCAAAAGTATTAAAATCATCAGTTGTGAAAGTGCCAAAAGAATTAATCACTATGAACGCAGTGCCAAAAACTGATGCATCATCTATATTAAATTCATATACACCACCAAAAACAGATTATAAAATATGGATAAAAATATCAACAGACGGGGACCCATCCTTTTTACGTGAAAATGAGCCATTTACTTTACTTGTTAAAGCTAATAAACCAGGCTATATATATTTTCTCACGCTGAATAATGCTCCTGAGGGCGAGGCAAATATTTTACCTTTAGGCTGGAATAACCAGTTTATAAAATATATAGATGAAAGCCATGTAAATAAGTGGGTAAGTTTAGGGCAGTTTAGAGTAGGTCCACCCTTTGGCAGTGAAACGCTGTACGCTTTTGGACTAGAAAGAGAGCCCCAGCCAGAATATATTGTGCCTGAATATACTTTAAATAAAATAGGTTATCTAAGAAATGTGCGCCCTGAAGTGCTTTTGCAGGACGTATTATACCTTTTTAAAAGGCAGCAGGGGGATAAAACAATGGCGCAGATAACATACTCAACAGCGCCAAATAGAAAAAAAATGCAGTAGCAGGTATTTTATGAAAAAAATATTTTTAGTATTATTTTTAATGTGTGCATTTAATGCAGCAGCAGAGCCAAAAATAGATTACTCAAAATCATATTATGTATCAAGCACAGCAGCCACAGAGCAGTATGCCATATTTGGCAGTTTTGACGGTAATATAAGACTTATTGACGCGCAGACTTCTGATATAATACTTCTTGATAACGCCCATAAAAAACCAGTAATATCAATAAGCGTAACGGGTGAGGGCAGATATATGGCAAGCGCTGGGCAGGATGATGTTATTATTATATGGGATTTAGAAAAATTAAAAGAAATAAAACGTATAGTTAAGCCTGGTATGGGCGTTCGTGCTGTAGTATTAAGTAAAAACGGGGAGAAACTTTATATTGCATATCCTTCTGTAATATATGAATATGAAACGAAAAACTATGTAAATACAGGTCTTTATGAAGGCTATAAAAACGGTATTTATTCTATTTCAGTAAATAAGAAAGGGAATATTTTAGCAGCAGGCTCAAAAAATGGGGATATTTATATAACAGATTTAGAAAAGGGAGAAATAACTGATACATACAGTGCAGGCAGGCAGCTTATAATGAGTCTTGATTTTGCAGATGATAAAGATATATTAATCAGCGGCGGCTATGATAATACTGTTAGAATTTATAATGTGGGCAAATCAAGACCGATTAAAGAATTTTCATTATTTAAAGACGCTGTAAAATCTGTACAGTTAAATAAAAGCGGGACACTTGCAGCCATTGGCTCATCAGACGGCACAGCAGTAATATATAATATTTCAACAGGTCAGGTTAAGGGGCAGACAATATCAGAAGATGGGGAAGTAACATCACTTTCAGCACCAAAAAGTATGAAATTTATTGTATACGGCAAAGGTACAGCTTTTCAGGAAGAAAGATACGGCGTTATTTCATACCCTGATAAGAAAGGGGTGTTTAGGAAACTTTATTCTATGCAGGAAAGCGATATAATAATATCAGAAAGGGGATATCTAACAGGCAGGGGCAGTTTTGGAGAGTATATTTCCTCATACAGCCATGGCAATAAAGAAAGCATGCAGGACATTATGGAAAAATATTTCAGGCAGGATAAATTAAGAGTAAATTTAGATTAAAATTTATTTATACGTTAATATTTTTAATTCCATTTTATGTTTTATTTCCTGCCAGTTAGGAATTTTACTTTCTAATAAAGCATAGAAATCTTTTGAATGGTCTTTATAGTAATAATGGCACAGTTCGTGAGTAATCACGTAGCGGATAGATTTTTTATCTACCATAATTAAGGCAGGGTTAAGAATAATAGTATTATTAATAAAACTGCCCCAGCGTTTATTGAGCTGCCTGATTTTTAGTGCTGGTGCTTTAATATCTTTAAAATTATCAAGGCAGTTAATAAGTTCTTTATTAAATATAATTTGGGCTTTATTATACATAAAAGTATTAAATATTTTTTTATTATATTCTATATTATTAAATTCTTTTGTATAAAGGTAAAACCTGTTTTTAGAAAATGAGACATAATCACTATCAGCCTGCACAATTTTAAGCATATACTGCCTGCCAAGATACAGCACATTAGAGCCTGAAATATAACTTTGCTCCTGCTTATTTTGGAACTGTTTAAAATATTCTAACTGCTTATAAGCCCATAATATGCGTTTATTAATAAATTGATTAATATGGTCATTATCTGCATTTTCTGGCACTTTTGCAGTTATTGTCATATCAGGGTGCACTATTAAAGCAAGTGTTTTTCTATTTTCTCTAATAATATTAGTTTTATTTTTTATTATTTCATATATATTCATATAATACCTTATTTATTTGCAACGGCAGTGTTCCATATATCTTCTGCAAGTTTATTAATTTCTGCATAAGACATTGTATTATTTAATTCCAGTTCGTCAATAAAATAATCTTGTATCATATCAATTACTTTATTTTTTACAGCAGTATTTTTATAGAAATCTACTTTTTTATTTTTTTCTATCAGGTTATAAATACATAAAGTAATTTCTGCAATTTCATCCTGAGTATTATTTTTTAATACAGCTTTTAATTTTCTAAAATAAGGGTGGGTGGCTTTATTATTATTAATATTTTCAGGTAATTTTTCAGAATTATCTTTATAGTTTGATACCTGTTCCTGCACATGTTTTACTTCCTGCAAAAGTGCATCAATATCTTCTTCTTTAATTAATTTTAATCTTTTTATAATATCATCTATTATATCAGAAAATTTTTGATAAAATGTTTCATCCTGATAATATCTTTCTTTAATTATTTTTTTAGTCTGTGCAGCTATTGCATCAGCCTGAGATTTTTTAGAAAGCCCTGTTTTATTATCTTCTATATAGCTGTTAAATTCTTTTGAGTTGCTTATATTTATTTCTTTTGTAAGCACAGTAACTTCATTAGCAGATAAATGTTCATCTAATATTTTTTTAAGCTGGTTTTTATATTTAGAAAAGTCAATAATTTCAGCCATTGCAAGTTTAGTGGCTTTTTTTATTTCTACATAACTTTTTAATTTATCTTTATACTCATTTAAGTCATTAATAGAAATTTTTGTGTGGAAATCAGGCAGAGTAAGGCATGAATTAAATAAATCTATACATTTATTTACGTTATTATAAAAAAGTTCTCTTTCAAAGGAGTTGTTATCTTTTTTAAAGAATTCTATATATTTTTCAACAGGGGAGTTACTGCCTATTTTTTTCAGTGCTTTATCCATTTGGTCAAAAATATTTAGAAGTTCTGCAATTAAATCATCGGTATTTTTAAGCATATCTTCCACATCATCAGGGTTAAAGCCTGAGAAAAGCTGCATGGCATCTTTTAAGTTTTGGGCATTAGCAGAGTAATCAACAATAAGCCCGTTTACTTTTGGCTGGCGGTTATCATCGCCGTCAAATACTCTATTTACCCTTGCAATAGCCTGCATTAAGTTATGGTTTTCTAGCTGTTTTACAAGGTATAGTACAGTATTTCGCGGAGCATCAAAGCCTGTTAAAAGTTTATTTACTACTATTAATAATTCTACTTCATCAGTTTTTGATTTAAATGTATTTATTATACTTTCTTCATAATTTTTAAGTGATTTTGTTTTTTTAATATCTGATAAAAATTTGCTGACTACATTATTATAATCATCATCTTCATCATCAGCAGAGCCTGTATTATCATATTTATTATCATCAGATATAACAACAGCAGTATTTAATTTTTTATCATCTTCTACAAACTGGATATATTCTTGAAACCATTTATGGAAACATACAGCTGCATATTTAGAAGGTGCTACAAGCTGCCCTTTAAGCCCTGTGCCTTTAAATGATGTAATAAAATGATTATAAATATCTGTTCCAACAACATATATATATTTACTATTTTCTTTCATTAATGTGCTTGAAACGTATTTTTTTATTAAGTCTTGTTTCTGTTTATCGTTTAATAATTTAGTAATATTATCAAACTTAAAATCTGCCATTATTTTATCAAGTTTTTGTTCTGCAAACCTGCCCTGATAAACAAGCTGGCATACGGCTCCGTCAATTTCAGCATCTTTCATTTTATACGTATCTATTAAGTTATTATTAAATTTTTCTATTGTTCTGCTTTTTGTTTTTGTCATAAGTGGCGTGCCAGTAAAGCCAATAATACATGCTTTTGGGATAACTGCCTGCATTGTGGCATTTGTTATACCGTCCTGCGTTCTGTGTGCTTCATCTACAAATATAAAGATATTATTATCATCATCAATTGTATCTGTAATATTAAATTTATGTATAAGGGTAGTAGTTACTGTGCCATATTCTTTTGCTTTTAACCTTTTTATTAAATCTTTTCCGCTTGATACTTTTGTTATTTCATTATCAGTTATATTGCAATTATTAAAAGTATTTCTGATTTGCTCATCTAAATCTATCCTGTCAGTAATAATAAAAATACGGGCAAGGGAGATAGATTTTAATATAAGCTTTGCAAGCAGCACCATAGTAAGAGATTTGCCACTGCCCTGCGTGTGCCATATAAGCCCGCCATTTCTTACGCCTTTATTATTAAAAGTATTTAAATCTTTAAAGGCTTCTTTTACTGCAAAATATTGGTTATAACGGGCAATTTTTTTAATGCCTTTATCATAAAGTATAAAGTTTCTAATAATATCTATAATTCTTTCTTTCTGCAAAAGTCCATATATACCTATATCCTGATTTGATGGCTCATCTTTTGTGATGTGTTTATATTCATTCATGCTTAAATCATGCAGTATTTTATTAAGAGTAATATCTTCTATTTCTGTATTTATTGTCTGCATTAATTTATTATTATAATCATCACTTTTATATTTTTCTTTCCAAAAATTATAATATGCATGTGGCGTTTTATATGTGCCATATTTAAGGTTTGTAACATTAGCAGCTATATATATCTGCGGGAAAAGGAAAAAATATGGGGCGTCATTGCCGGTGCTGTTTCTTATTATTTGGTTTACTGCTTCATCAATTGCCACAGAAGGCTTTTTATTTTCAATAATTGCACAAGGTATACCGTTTATAAATACAACAATATCTATGCGGATATGTTTTTTATCAATAATATTATATTCAGTAGTAACATGAAATATATTATTTTCCACATTTTCCCAGTCAATTATTTTTATATGGCCTTCTGTTTTTTTACCATTTACATATTCATTAACACTTTCCCCAGTCATTAAAGCTTTATATATGTTTAATGATGAACTATCACTGCTGTCAATATTTGTTTTTTGTATTTCATAAATTCTATTTTGTATGCTTTTATCAGAAACAGTATCATCATTAATTTTACGCACAGCCTGAAAAGTTATTTCTTCCAGCAGATTTTTATAATCCTGCTTTTGCAAAATCTGCCTAACCTCTGCCCGTGATAAATAATTATATCCCATATTTATAAGCTGCTTAACAGCAGAAAATTGAGATGTGCTTTTTTCATCGTAATTAGGTAAAGTGCTATTCATTGTTATGCTCCGTAAGGGTATATATACTAATATCTTCTATTTCATATTTTTCTATTTGGTTTTTATCTGGGTCAAAATATGCTTGGAAAAAATGAAAGTTTTTAATGTTTCTTCCATTTTCTTTGCATTTTTCTAATATTATATTTACTATTTTTTGTTTTGCGTCAAATGGAGTGCCTATGCCAAAAATTATACCATATAAATCTTGAAAATTATATTGTAATTTCCTTTCTTTTGGGTCAGTATGAAGTATTCTATATTCTTGTTCGTGTTTCCAATCTTCTGTTTTAATGATAAAGTCTTTATGAATATCTATTATATGCTGTTCAATATATTTTTCTGCTTTTGATAAGTTTTCATTAAGTTTTAGTGTTTTTTTATTAAAAAAATAACTTTGTTTGTTGGATATATTATCATAATACCAAAATTTATTGTAATCATCATATATAGTTGGAGTTATATGATTAAAAAATTTTATTTCACTATGTTTTTCGCCATATAATGTCTTAAATAATGTTAGTGTTTTTTCTTGACGTGCTTTACTGTATAAATTAATCTGATGATTAATATTATATATTAGACAGATACCAGAGTTTTTTTCTGCATATATGCTCCACATGTATGAATTATTAAAATTTATGGTAAAACTTGCTAGATATATATTGCCAAAAATCAATTCTTTTAAATTATGTATATAATTATTACAACTAAAATATAATATATAATTACTTACATTAATTTTATTTTGTATATGATAATATATATTATCTTGTAATATTAATATTTGTTTATATTCATCATTTA